>JAGPGC010000001.1:1975-33931 GCA_018056205.1 Candidatus Atribacteria bacterium
AGAAAAAAACTTGGGAGTCGGGTTTTGTTTATAAAAATTGCTTAGCATCCTATGTTCATTTACATCTTTTTGCCTATCCAGAATTGATTAATAATTTTCTTATTCATTGTCAGCAATGGAAGAAAAACCACTCCTATCTCATTTCTTAAACTCATTATTCTAATTTCAAGGTTTATATAATTGACCCTCATGCAACTTGCAGACACCAGATGAAGATGAAAATGAGTTGCCCCCTCACCCTAACCCTCTCGGTACGATCGAGGGAAAAAGAAATTTGAAATAATAATAGTATTTCTTCCCCCTTGATGGGAGAAGGTGAGGTTGAGGGTGAAAACTCTAAATGTTATTTAGGTTTGCTGATTTATAATGAAACTTGTATTTATGTAGAAATATCCGAGATATCCCCTCGCCTTAATTCTCTCCTACCAGGGGAGATAAAAAAAGAGGAATGGGAAGAAATTGAAATGAATGATTTCGATTTCTTCTTGAATGAATACAAAAAAAAATATATAATGGCGCAGGAGATATCTTTCATTAATTTTTATGCTTACAAAATATATCTGCTTTTGCATTTGAATAGTATTAGCATTATAAGTCCTTTATAAAATGGTTATTCATTAAAATTGAATAGAAAATAAGTGATAATCAATATTGATAAATGGACCAATAAAGGTCCATTTTTTGCGTTTTAAACTTGTTGTGGAGTGAGTTAAATGAGTCATCTAATAACCGAGGTTATCAAAGAAAACCTTCAAAAAGTTATCAACAAACAATACGGGAATCTTTCAGATGAAATACTTTTTACTGTTGAGCCAACCCGAGATAAAATTCATGGTGATTTCGCCAGTAACCTTGCCTTTCTGCTCTCAAAAAAGTTACGAAAATCACCTCGGGATATTGCCAACCAGATTGTATCGATTCTTAATCAGTCTCTTGATAACATAGCGACTATTGAAATAGCTGGTGGAGGCTTTATAAACTTTTTTCTAAATGATCAAATTATTTTATCGTTTATGCAGGATATTCTTGAGGAAAAAGAAGATTATGGATCAGTTCAAGTTGGAAATAACGAGCAACTTCAAGTTGAATTTGTTAGTGTCAATCCAACTGGACCACTTCATGTAGGTCATGGGAAATGTGCGGCATTTGGCGATGCTCTGTCAAGAGTTTTGAAAAAAGCCGGTTTTTCAGTAGAAAAAGAATATTATATTAACGATGCTGGTAGGCAGATAGACCTATTAGGTCTTACCTTAGAAGCTCGTTATCGACAACTTTTTGGCGAAGAGGCTGAGATACCAGAAGGTGGATATAAGGGGGAATACCTGATTGACATTGCCAATAAATTGAAAAAAGAAAAGGGCGATGCCTTATTATCTCTTTCTGATGAGGAAAAAACTGAAATATTTAAATCTTATGCAGTAAATTCAATTTTAGAAAACATTAAAAAAGATTTAAGCGATTTCCGGGTTATTTTCGATGTCTGGTTTAGCGAAAAAACCCTTTATCAGAACCAGGAGGTTGAAAAAGCATTAAAACAGTTAATTAATCGTGGTTTTACCTATGAAAAGGACGGAGCTCTGTGGTTGAAAACCCAACAATGGGGAGATGACAAGGATCGTGTTCTGGTGAGAGAAAATGGATCACCAACTTATTTTGCTTCTGATATCGCTTATCACTTTAATAAATGGCAAAGAGGTTTTGAGAGGGTGATCGATATTTGGGGAGCCGATCATCATGGATATATCCCCCGTATGAAAGCGGCAATCAGTGCTTTAGGTTTATCAAGTGATTTTTTAGAAATATTTATTGTACAATTTGTAACCCTCTTAAGAAATGGACAACCAGAAAGAATGTCAACCCGACAGGGTGAATTCATTCCTCTTCGGAGTCTCATTGATGAAGTCGGGGTTGATGTAGCCCGTTACTATTTTCTGATGAGAGATCCAGCAACCCACCTTGAGTTTGATATTGAAGAAGCTAAGAAAACATCAATGGATAATCCAGTTTATTACATCCAGTATGCCTATGCCCGTATCTCTTCGGTTTTTCGGGAAATGAAAAAGAAAAATTTATCCAATATCGACATAGAGCAAAAAAATGAATACTTTCATAATGATTATGAAAAATTATTAGCCAAAAATTTGATATACTTTCCAGAAGTGGTAAAACGATCAGCTTTGGCACGGCAACCCTATATGATCTGCAATTATGTAACTGATTTAGCTGGTTCTTTCCATACTTTTTATAATAACAACCGGATTTTAGACGAAGAAAATTTGGATTTAACAGTTTTTAGACTCAAATTATGCCGTGCAACTCGACAGGTACTAAAAAATGCACTGGATTTATTGGGTATTTCTGCACCAGAAACGATGTAGGGAAGGTCGATTGTTATGAATGATAAAGAAGGAAAATTTATTTTTGTTACCGGAGGAGTTACTTCTTCATTAGGGAAAGGAATTACCGCCTCATCAATTGGTCGAATTCTAAAAAGCCGACAATTAAAAATAACTATGCAAAAATTTGATCCGTATATCAATGTTGATGCTGGTACTATGAATCCCTATCAACACGGTGAGGTTTTTGTTACTCAGGATGGAGGAGAAACTGACCTGGATTTGGGTCATTATGAACGCTTCATCGATGAGGAACTTTCAAAATCAAGCAATGTGACAACCGGAAAGATTTATAGCACTGTAATAGCTCGGGAGCGACATGGAGATTACTTAGGAGCTACTGTTCAGGTTATTCCTCATATTACCAACCAAATAAAAGAAGAAATCTTTCGCTTGAGAGAGGAAAGCCAGGCTGATGTTTCAATTGTTGAAATAGGCGGTACCGTTGGCGATATCGAATCACTTCCATTTTTGGAAGCCATTCGTCAAATAAAGAATGATATTGGAAAATCCAATTGTTTGTATGTCCATGTTACCTTAGTTCCTTTTCTTGATGCTGCCGGAGAACTCAAATCCAAGCCGACTCAACATAGTGTTAAAGAATTGCGAAGTATTGGAATCCAACCAGATATGATTATTTGCCGTTCGTCTCATGTTATGACCAGAGAAGTAATATCCAAGATTGCCCTTTTCTGTGATATTGAAAAGGATGCTATTATTCCTGTACTTGATGCTGAATCGATATATGATGTTCCAATGGTTTTGGAGGAAAAGGGAGTTGGAAATCTTATCGTTAATAAACTTCAACTAACTGCCTCAGAAGTAGACCTTAAAGAATGGTCGGGAATTATATCCCGTATGAAAAACCCTTATCAAAAAATCGATATCGGTTTAATAGGAAAATATGTTGAATCAAAGGATGCCTATTTAAGTATTAACGAATCCTTAAAACATGGTGGGGGAGCCTTAGGAGTAAAGGTTGGTATTAAACCAATTGAAGCTGAAAAGATTCAAGAACAAAATGTTGAAAAATACCTTGGTAATCTTGATGGGGTTTTAATTCCCGGTGGTTTTGGAAAAAGAGGAATTGATGGGAAAATTATAGCTGCTCGCTACGCTCGAGAAAATAACATTCCTTTTTTTGGGATTTGTTTAGGAATGCATACTGCGGTAATAGAATTTGCCAGAAACTCTGCCGGGATGACCGGTGCCCATTCAACTGAATTTAATCCGGATACACCTTATCCAATCATCCATCTTTTACCAAATCAACGAAATCAAAAAGATTTAGGTGGTACCATGCGGCTGGGAAATTACCGTTGCCAATTAAAAGTAAACACAAGATGCCATTCACTTTACCAACAAGAAGAGATTTTGGAACGTCATCGTCACCGTTATGAATTAAATTCAGAATATATTCATCAATTGGAAAAATCAGGAATGGTCATGGCAGGATTTAATCCTGAATTTCAAGTAGTTGAAATGATTGAACTTTCTAATCACCCCTGGTATGTTGGGGTTCAATTTCATCCTGAATTTAAATCCCGTCCTAATCGACCCCATCCTCTTTTTTATGGTTTTGTTCAGGCGGCACTAAAGTATCATCAAAACCAAAGAATAGGAGAGAAGACTTTTGGGAAATAACTCATATCCTATTGGCGTGATTGATTCTGGTGTTGGGGGTCTTAGCATGGTGATTGCTTTAGACCAGTTACTTCCGTCGGAAGAAATTATTTATGTCGCTGATCCTCTTCATTTCCCTTATGGAGAAAAAACTAAAAAAGAATTGATGAATATTGTTTCTTCATTAATTACCTACTTGATTGAAGATTTGAAGGTAAAACTTATCATAACCGCTTGTGGAACAATCAGTTCAAACTGTCTGGAAGATTTATCTTCTTTGTTTCAGGTTCCAATCTTTGGTATCATTGATCCCGCATCCCAAGAAGCAGTTAAAAAAACGAAAACCGGTAGAGTTGTAGTTTTGGCTACTTCTGCAACAGTGAAGAGTGGGACTTTTCGAAAGCATATTCAAAAAATTGATACCAAGACAATTGTTAAAGAAGAAGCTTGGCCAGAATTTGTTGATGCAGTTGAAAAAGGGTTTCATCTTACTGATGAATGGAGAGAACGGATTTATTCACAATTTATTAGATTTCAAAGGGAACATTTTGATACCATAATTATGGGATGTACCCATTTTGCTTTAATAACTTCTTTTTTCCAAGATATAGCTGGTCCATCACTTAAAATTATTAATCCAGCTCTGGCAACTGTTCAAGAAGTAAAAGAATATTTGAAAAAATCGAGTTTATTAAATCAATCTAGGTTAGGAAAAAAGAGAATTATTGTACGAGGGAGTTGCTATAATATAGAGAAAACAATAGAGAATTATCCTGACTTAAAAAACATTAGTCCCGAGGCGTTTCCTGAGAAATATAAAGAAAAATTCACTAACAATTCTCAGATGATTTGTACTCCAGCCTCAACTCCAATATAAATTTACTCATGCATGATCCCCAAATGGAAAATAACATGGTTTATCGATTCCGTTCCTATGCAAAAATTAACTGGTTTTTAAAAATTGGCAAGCGACGACCGGATGGGTATCATGATATTCTATCAATTATGCAACTTATTGATTTTTATGATATTATTGACCTTTATTCTATGAACCAAAATAGTGATGAGATACAATGTAATTATGAAATACCTACTGGGGAAAAAAGTCTGCTCGGGCGTCTTTTATATCTATTACGTGAAGCCAATCCCCAGATTAAAGATAGGTATTTTGGGATAAAAATTACTAAGAACATCCCTCCTTCCAGCGGCTTGGGAGGTGCGAGCAGTAATGTGGCTAATATATTAAAAAAAATGAACGATATCCTAAAGCTCTCATATAAAGATGAAAAATTGATTGAATTATCAGCAAAACTTGGCTCAGATATTCCTTTTTTTACAGTAGGTTACCCCTTTGCAATAATTAGTGGTA
This sequence comes from Candidatus Atribacteria bacterium, assembly GCA_018056205.1. GTDB lineage: Bacteria > Atribacterota > Atribacteria > Atribacterales > Atribacteraceae > Atribacter. The sequence goes on from JAGPGC010000001.1 coordinate 7,364, forward strand.
AAGGTGAGAAAGTAGTCCCTCTATCTCAACCACCTGAAAAATATTTAGTTCTCGTTTTTCCTGAAATAGGTGTTGATACCAGTTGGGCATATCGAGAATGGGATAATCAACCAGAAGACCAGAGATACCAAACTATTCTTTCCGAGAAGGATTATTTGAATGACTTTTGTCCAAGTAAAATTGAGAAATATATCTGGAATGATTTTGAGAAAATTATATTTAAACAATTTCCTAAACTAAGTTTTTATAAAAAAATCTTAGTGCAAATGGGATGTTCTTCAGTTTTTATGACTGGGAGTGGTTCAACAATCATAGGTATAGTACCGAGTCAAAAGAAGGCCATTGATGTCGTTAAAAAATTGCATCAAAGGGGGATTAATTCTCGGTGGACGACAACAGTGGTTAAAATTGATAATAATTTAATAATTAATAAAGTGGGAGGGGAGAATCATGACTGATGCCATAATTTTAGCGGGTGGGAATAATGATCAGGAATTTTTAAAAAAATTTGGCGTGAATAACCGATCACTACTTGTAATTCATAATAAATTTATGATAGAGTATGTTATAGAAGCCCTCAAAGAGGTTTCCTCAATTAAACGTATTGTTGTTGTTGGACCCGTCAAAGAACTGAAATCCCGGATTGGTAAATCAGTAGAAGAAGTTGTTCCTCCTGGGAATGACCCCTTTGAAAGCACTTTAAAAGGCCTTGAGTATCTTAACTCTGAGAATAAGGTGCTAGTTATTTCGAGCGATATCCCTCTTATCAAAGGAGATATGATTGAGGATTTCTTTTTGAGATGCAGCAAGCAACTTGCAGACTTCTACTACCCAATTGTTCGAAAGGAAGTGTATCAGAAAAAGTTTGGCCAATCAAAAAGAACTTTTGCTAAACTGGTAGAAGGTTCTTTTGGTGGTGGAAACATGCTGTTAATCGATCCTACTTTGGTTCAAAAAAAGAGAGAATTTATTTCTAAAATCATCAGAAACCGTAAAAGCCCCATTACAATTGCCAGGATTTTAGGTTTGAATATTATTATCAAATATATCTTAAAAAAATTATCGGTCAAAGATGTTGAAGAGCGGGTAGCAAGGATTTTAGGGATGAAGGGGATAGCAATTATTACGCCTTATCCAGAAATCAAGTTTGATGTTGATTTAACCGAACATGTTGATATTGCTAAGAGATTTCTTAAAAAATAAAGGTTTTTAGGTTATTTTATTTTTTTATTTGACTTTCTTACCGGCTAATTAAAATTGCTGCTTCTTGGAATAATACATCGTTAAGCCAAGCATAATTTCTGATTTAATAATGTTTTTGAGTAAAATTGAGGAGGTATAATTGCTTTGAATACCGAGGGCAATCAAATTGATTTAGAATTAGAAGAAAAAGAGTTGGAAAAAGAGAAGGAACCGGAAAAGGAAAAAGTCAGAGCTGAGTTACAATTTTCCTTAGGAGAATTAAAGGTCAAATCCAATAATGAATTGGGAGAAATTGCCCAAAAAATGGGCATTGCTGGCTATAGCCGGAAAAGAAAAAGTGAGCTAATATTTGAAATTCTAAAAAAAGCGACCGAATCGAAGGGCTATATTTTCAGCGAGGGCATTTTAGAAATAACAATTGAAGGTTATGGCTTCCTTCGTACCGCAGATGATTTTACTGTAAGCGAAAATGATGTTTATGTTTCTCCATCACAAATCAAACGCTTTGCTTTAAGTAGCGGTGATAAAGTTGCCGGACAGGTTCGACCACCAAAAGAAGGGGAGAGATATTACGCTCTGCTTCGAATCGAAGCTATTAATGATGAAGATCCAGAACAAGCCAAAAAAAGACCTCTTTTTGAAAATTTAACCCCAATATTTCCCAATCTTCAATTTGTGTTGGAAACAACACCAAACGAAATTTCTACTCGGATCATCGATCTTTTTGCTCCCATTGGTGTAGGACAGCGGGGTCTTATTGTGGCGCCCCCCAAAGCAGGGAAAACGGTATTACTTGAAAAAATTGCTAATGGCATCACTACCAATTATCCTAATGTGGTTTTAATTGTATTGCTTATTGATGAGCGTCCAGAAGAAGTTACCCAAATGGAACGCTCGGTCAAAGGTCATGTCATTGCTTCAACTTTTGATCAAAAACCAGAAAATCACATTAGAGTGGCTGAGCTTACTCTGGAGCGGGCAAAACGATTAGTAGAAGAAGGAAAAGATGTGGTTATTTTACTTGATAGTATTACTCGATTGGCTCGAACCAATAATTTGGTAGTTCCCAACACCGGTAAAACTCTTTCCGGAGGAATTGATTCTTCAGCTCTCCATTGGCCGAAAAGGTTCTTTGGTGCTGCCCGGAATATCGAGGAAGGAGGGAGTTTGACCATTTTAGCTACTGCCCTGGTTGAAACTGGATCTCGAATGGATGAAGTTATTTATGAAGAATTTAAAGGAACTGGTAATATGGAGCTTCACTTGAGTCGAGCTTTATCGGAAAGCAGGATATTCCCGGCGATTGACATTCATCGTTCGGGAACAAGAAAAGAAGAACTCCTGATCAAACAAAGCGATCTGGAAAGAATCTGGATGCTGAGGAAGCTCTTGGCTAATGTTGATCAACAAGAAGGAGCTCAGATGGTTATTGATCGGATGAAAAATACTAAAAACAATCGAGAATTTCTAAAAATGATTGACCATGTGTTGAAAAGCTCCCGTTAATTTTGACACTCAAAATTGATTTGTGTTATAATACTTCACGTTTTTTGAAAGTATTTTTGCTTATTATTCTTCGATAGTTCATAAAATCTTATGAAGAATGTTAAATAATAAGAAACAATATCTAATACCTATTTATTCTGTGTGGAATTGTTCGAGGTGATAACGATGAAAAAAGGTATTCATCCCAATTATAAAGAAACCCGTGTGATTTGTGCTTGTGGAAATAGTTTTGTTACTCGTTCGACAAAAGCCCCTGAAATTCGAGTGGAAATTTGTTCAAGCTGCCACCCTTTCTTTACCGGTCAACAAAAGCTAATTGATACTGCCGGGCGAGTTGAGAAATTCCGAGCAAAATACGGCGATAGTTTTTAGTTTTTGCTATATTTGAAGAAAGAAAAGAAGGGTAGTGTGTATAATAATATACATACTTCCCTTTTTTTATTGATATAAAGGGGAATTATGGGTGACTATCAATAAATAGGAAAATAGGAATCAAGCATTACTGTTTTTAATCGAGGAGTAAAATTATGAATGTAAAGCTCATTAGCTCGACGCCGGATCCGGAACTTACTGTAGCGAGAGCTGCTCGTCTTTGCTATAGAAGTAGTTATGACGAAAAAATGACATTAGAAAATGCCCAAAAACTCATTCGAGAAATTGTAGCCCGTGGTCATAAGTCGGTCTTAGAGCATGCATCATTCACCTTTTTAATTGAAGGAATTTCAAGAGCTGCTTCCCACCAATTGGTCCGTCATCGTCTAGCTTCCTATTCGCAACAAAGCCAAAGATACATCAATTTCAAAAATCCAGAATTTGTCATTCCACCATCGGTTAATGAAAATAAAACTTTATTAAATCATTTTAGGGAGCACATTCAGAAAAGTAACGATATATATCAGGAAATGATAAAAATAGGAATACCGGAGGAAGACGCACGTTATATATTACCACAAGCTATAACCAGTCAAATTATAATAACAGCCAATGCCCGAGAATACCTTCATATTCTTCAGCTTAGACTTTGTAATCGAGCTCAATGGGAAATAAGAATGATTGCCAATAAAATTTTAGTTATATTAAAAGAATTAGCACCAACCATTTTTGAAAATGCTGGACCACCTTGTATTACCGGAATCTGCCCCGAGGGGGATAAAGGATGTGGACATCCGTGGAACAAAAAATAGAAAAAGAAAAATGTGAAAGACAAAATGTTGGAGGACAAGCAATTATTGAAGGGGTAATGATGAGGAGCCCCTGGAAAATTTCTATTGCGGTGCGGAAACCAGATGGCACAATCGTAACCGATGTTAAAGAGAAACCGATTTTGTCCAAAACTAACAAGTTCTTTAATTTACCTATTGTTCGTGGAGTTGTAAATATGGTTGATTCACTCATTATTGGATTAAAAGCGTTATCCCTATCAGCAACGTTAGCTATGGATGAGGAAGAAGATAAATTATCAGCTTTTGATATTATAATTGCTATGTTATTAGCTTTTGGGTTATTTGTGGGATTATTTATTGTTCTTCCTACTTTTTTAACCTCTCGTATTGATCAATATATTCATTCAACCTTTCTTTACAACATTATTGAAGGGCTTATCCGGGTTACAATTTTTTTACTGTATCTTTATATCATTTCTCGTATGAAAGACATTAGAAGAGTTTTTGAGTATCATGGAGCAGAACATAAAACAATTTTTGCTTTTGAAAATGGTCAGGAACTGACTCTGGAAAATATACGAAAATATACTACCCTTCATCCTCGTTGTGGAACAAATTGGTTAATGATCGTTATGATCATCAGTATTTTTATTTTTTCCTTCTTAGGTCGTCCGGGAGTTTTAACCCGAATCATTAGCCGAGTTGCTCTCATTCCCCTTGTTGCAGGATTAGCTTATGAAGCAATTCGACTATTATCGAAATATCAAGATAGCAGTTTGGCTAATATTTTAGCCTATCCAGGTCTAATGCTACAAAAAATTACTACTCAGGAACCAGATGATTCACAGTTAGAAGTTGCAGTAGCAGCATTAAAAGGAAGTCTGAAAGAGGAATGTTGGTATGTGGCAAAATAAGGCTGAAGAAATATACAAAAGATATTTGGAGTTTACTCATTTATTATCTGATCCCCAAGTCACCCAAGATCTACAACGCTATAGGCAAATAACTAAGGCAATTTCTGAAATTGAGGATACTGCCAAGAAATATGAAGAATACCAAGCAGTTCAAAAGAATTTAGATGAGGATAAGAATTTTCTTAAGTCGGAGCAAGATATCGATTTACGAGAGATGTTAGAAGAAGAAATTGTATTTCTTGAAAAAAAATTGGTTGAACTCGAGGAAGAAATTAAATATTTGCTTATTCCTCGTGATCCCAATGATAAAAGAAATACCCTGATTGAAATTCGTGCCGGAACCGGTGGGGAAGAAGCCGCGCTTTTTGTTGCTGACCTTTTTCGAATGTATTCTCGTTATGCCGAAAGTCAGGGATGGAAATGTGAAGTAATGAGTACCAATCCGACTGAATTGGGTGGTTTTAAAGAAATCATTTTTGTTATTGAGGGTAATGGAGCTTATAGTAAATTTAAATACGAAAGTGGAGTACATCGAGTACAAAGGGTTCCCATTACTGAAGCCGGCGGACGGATTCATACCTCAACTGTAACCGTAGCTGTTCTTCCTGAAGCTGAGGATGTTGATTTTGACATCAATCCAGAAGATTTACGCATTGATGTTTATCGTTCATCTGGCCATGGAGGGCAAAGCGTAAACACAACCGATTCGGCGGTACGAATTACTCACCTTCCTACTGGTATGGTTGTTACCTGCCAGGATGAAAAGTCTCAACATAAAAACAAAGCCAAGGCTTTGAGAATACTACGTTCAAGGCTTTTAGAAATTGAACAACAAAAACAGAAAGCCGAAATTGATCGGGATCGGAAATCCCAAATCGGAAGCGGAGAAAGAAGCGAGAGGATACGCACTTACAATTACCCACAAAATAGAGTGACCGACCATCGAGTTAACTTGACTCTTTATAAATTGGATTTAATTCTGGAAGGCGATCTTAATGAAATCATCGAAACCCTCGCTGCTGAAGAAAGAATGAGAATGTTAGAGAAAGTAGGATAACCAATGTCAAAAGTGAGAGACATTTGGAGTCAACTGGTTCTCACTTTACGTGAACATAACCTTCCTGGAGCTACTCGTGAAGCTCGTTTTTTGTTAGCTGGTGTTCTTTCCGCATCACCTTCCCACATCTACCTCTATTGGGATCAGGATTTACCAAAAGAAAAAATTGAAAAGCTTGGTTCAATGGTTAAAGAGCGACTTGAAGGGGTTCCACTCCAATATGTACTGAAAGAATGGGAATTTTTTTCACTCCACTTTTATATGGAAAAGGGAGTTTTTATTCCACGTTTTGATACCGAATCATGGTTGGAGGAAGCAATTCTTACTATTAGGTCTAACTTTAGTACTCAACCAGTGATGGTATGTGATCTTTGCTGTGGTTCAGGTGTGATTGGCCTAACCGTAGCTTATTGGATAACAGAAACTCAATTAGTAGCTATTGATCGATCGGAGTTAGCTTGTAAATTAACCAGGAAAAATGCCCAAAAAATGGGAATTGAAGAGCGGGTATCAGTATGGCAATCTGATTTATTCAAAGACATTAAATCTCATGATGCAATACAATTTGATGTTATCTTATCCAACCCACCCTACGTCAAAGAAGAGGAGTGGCTTTCCCTTTCTCCTGAAATCCGCCTTTATGAACCAAAAGAAGCACTGGTTTCTGGTTCAGATGGTCTTGAACTTATCCATCGTATCCTGTATGAGTCAGACTCTTACCTGAAAAGCCAAGGTTTCCTCTTTATTGAACATGACCCTTCTCAAGTTGAAGCCATCAATGATATCTCATCAAAAACACTCTTTGATAAGGATCATGTCATCTTTGATTACCAAAAAAGACCAAGAGCTACAGTTTTTACCCGCAAATAAAAATGATTTAGTTTTGATATAAGATAGATAATCACTTATAGCTGCTTATAGGGTAGACAAAACAAAGGAGAGAAGAGTATTCTTTTAAGGAGGTTTTAAAAAGATGAAGATAGCCTTAGGTTGTGATCATGGTGGTTTTGAACTAAAAGAAGATCTAAAAATTTTTCTAAAAGAACTAGGGTATGAAGTTGTTGATTATGGAACTCATAGTACTGAGATAGTTGATTATCCTGATATTGTCTTTCCCTTAGCTAAAGATGTAGCTGAGGGAAAATTTGAAAGGGGAATAATCTGCTGTGGTACTGGAGTGGGAGTTTCAATAGCTGCTAATAAAGTTCGAGGAATTCGAGCAGCCAATTGCCATGATACCTTTTCAGCAAGGGCATCCAGAGAACATAATAATACCAATATTCTAACCCTAGGTGGAAGAGTGATCGGAAAGGGTTTAGCCCGAGAAATTGTTCAAGTTTGGTTAAAAGCTGAATTTATTGAAGGACGACATCTGAGACGAATCAATAAAATTTCAGATTATGAAAAGCAATGAACACTCGACCAGATTGGGATGAATATTTTATGGCAATTGCCGAGTTGGTCAGCACCCGATCAACTTGTTTAAGGAGAAGAGTTGGAGCAGTATTGGTTCTTGAGCGGAGAATATTAGCAACTGGTTATAACGGAGCACCAAGCGGATTAGCTCATTGTACATTGGAAACCTGTTTGCGTGAAAAACGACAAATTCCTTCCGGTAGCCAACAAGAGCTTTGTCGAGGATTACATGCTGAACAAAATGTTATAATACAAGCAGCACTTCACGGGGTCAGTAGCAAAGGATCAATTTTATATTGTACTCACAAACCTTGCTCACTTTGTGCTAAAATGATAATCAACGCTGGGATTTCGAGAATCGTTTATCAAAATCCCTATCCTGATCCACTGGGAGATGAGTTGGTGAGTGAAGCAGGCTTAGAAGTATGCATATTTAAAGGTGGGTGTGAATCATGATTATTCCTCATCTAATCATGGCAAGCCTGGTTGCATTCCTTCTTTCCATGGTTTTCACTCCACTGGTTATTAAGTTCTGTCAAAAAAGAAATATACTCGATCAACCGGATGGAAACCGTAAAATTCATAACATACCCAAATCCCGATTAGGGGGGGTTGCCGTTGTCGGTTCTTTTTTTATTTCCCTTCTCATATTCCGCTCTTTTTTACCATTTGCTGTGTCTTTTTGGTATTTAATAGGGTTGGCTTTAATTTTTCTGACCGGCTTTCTTGATGATATTTTTAATCTACCACCCTGGGGTAAGATATTGGGTCTGGGAATAGGAGCTTTAATTTTTATTTTTGATGGGGTGGTTATTGAATTTATTACTTTACCATGGAATGTTCTATGTTACATCGGTATTTGGGGAATTCCGCTTACCTTTTTTTGGATACTTGGAATTACTAATTCTTTAAATCTTATTGATGGTATGGATGGTTTATCGAGCGGGATTGCTGTTATTGCTGCTTGTACCCTTGGCATTATCGCTCTTCAACATGGTCGGTGGGAATCAGCTTTAATTTCATTTTTATTAATGGGTTCTGCAATTGGATTTCTTCCCTATAATTTTCCCCCAGCTAAAATATTTATTGGTGATGGGGGAGCACTCTTTTTTGGAGGGGTTTTAGCTACGGTATCGGTAGAAGGAGCTCTTAAAAGTGCGACCACTTTTACCTTAGCTGTCCCAATTCTCATTTTGGGAATTCCTATTCTCGATACTTTTTTCGCTATAGTTAGGAGGAAAAGGAATAAATTACCAATTACCCGACCGGATCGTGGTCATCTTCACCATCGATTATTAGAAAAAGGTTTAACCCAACGGGAAGTTATTTTAGTAGTATATGCAATTAGTACCAGCTTTAGTATCCTTGCCATCTTGATTGACCGCTTTTTAGCTAATAGTACCTATTCTCTCCTACTTACCTTGGCGTTGTTCTATATCTCTTGGATCTGGGGAAAACATTTAGGAGTGACGGAGCTTTCGTGTGGAACACGTAAAATCGAAAAAGTTTAAAATTGCCTTCATTGCTGGAACTCGACCCGAAATAATTAAAATCGCTCCGGTTTATCATGCCCTAACTCAACAACAAGATTTTTATCCGATTTTTGTTAATACTGGACAGCACCGGGAAATGTCTCACACTTTTTTGGAAATTTTTAATATTATTTCAGATTATGACCTCAAGGTTATGAAACCTAGTCAATCTCTCAATTCATTGACCGCCAGTATTCTTTTAGAATTGGAGAATATTCTTCAGAAAGAAATTCCCGATTGGGTTATAGTTCAGGGTGATACAACATCAGCATTCTGCGGTGCCTTATCAGCTTTCTACCAAAAAATTACCGTTGCTCATATTGAAGCTGGTCTTCGCACTGGGGATATATACAGTCCTTTTCCTGAAGAAATGAATCGCATTTTAGTAAGCCGGATAAGTACCTGGCATTATGCTCCAACTCAAAAAGCAAAAGAAAACCTTATTCAAGAAGGGATAGCTCCTAATAAGATTATTGTAACCGGAAATACGGTTGTCGACGCTCTTCACTGGATTCAATCTCAAAACCAAGATTTCGCTGACTCGGATTTAAGTGGATGGTTTTCATCAAACCCCAATCAAAGGTTGGTTCTGATTACTGCTCATCGGAGAGAAAGCTGGGAAGGTGGTATTGCAAATATTGCGGAAGCAGTTGCCCGATTAGCCAATCAATTTCATGATATTTTATTTATTTTCTCGGTTCATCCGAATCCAGTAGTTAAAAATCAAATATACTCAATTCTTTCTAATAAGACCAATGTTTTTCTTCATGACCCATTGGATTATTGTGATTTTATAAAGTTATTAAGCCGGAGTGAATTGGTAATAAGTGACTCTGGAGGAGTGCAGGAAGAAGCACCATCCTTGGGGATTCCCATCATCATTACTAGAACGATAACTGAAAGACCAGAAATCCTCGGAACCGGTATGGGATTTTTAGTTGGCACCGATCAAGATTCTATTTTTCAAATTGCCACTGAAATCCTTTCCAAAGAAAGAGTTAAAAAAGCTAAAAATATTTTTGGTGATGGGCTTGCCTCTCAAAGAATTGTCCAATCTATTCTTTTTTCCCTGGGTAAGTTAACAGAAAAACCCAATGAATTTAATAATTAGTTATGAATTTATGAATATCGGCCGGTTTTTCCTGCCAATTCCGCAGCTCTTAACCGAGCTAATGAACGTTTGAGAGCAGCTTCAGCTCGAACAAAATCCGTTCCTGGGGTTTTTTCTTTTATTCTTTGCTGAGCACGGCTAGCTGCCTCTTTGGCTCGATCAATATCGATGGAGTCAGCACTTTCAGCACTATCGGTAATAATAGTTACCTGGTGAGGGGTTATTTCCGCTGCACCACCGCTGATGGCAATATATTTTTTTTGATTATCATTGGTTGTATATTTCAAAACACCGGTGAGTAGTTCTACTAAAAAAGGAGCATGTCCGGGGAGAATCCCTCTTAAACCATCAGGGCATTCAAGAGTAATTGAATAAACATCGGGAATAATAAAGGTTTGCTCCGGCGTTACAATATGAAGTTCCATACTTTTCATTCACTCTTCAACTCCTTCACTCGGGCCTCAACTTGTTCGATGTTACCAGTCATATAAAATGCTTGTTCAGGCCAATCATCACATTGACCTTCGATAATGTTTTGAACTCCGGTTAAGGTTTTTTCAAGTGGGACAAATTCTCCTGGAATACCCGTAAAGTTTTCCGCTGCAAAAAATGGTTGGGTAAAGAAACGTTGTAGTTTTCGGGCTCGATTAACAATTTTTTTATCTTCATCAGAAAGTTCATCAATTCCCAAAATTGCTATTATGTCTTGTAATTCGAGATAATGAGCAATAATTTTTCGTGCTTCCTGCGCCAGACTCCAATGTTTTTCTCCAATAATTAGTGGATCAAGAGCTCGAGAAGTGGATTGAACCGGATCAACTGCGGGATAAAAACCTTGTTCGAATATTTTTCTGGAAAGAACTGTTATAGCATCAAGGTGAGAGAAGGTCGTGGCTGGTGCTGGATCAGTCAAGTCGTCAGCAGGAACATAGACTGCCTGAACCGAGGTTATGGATCCATTAATAGTTGAGGCAATTCTTTCTTCAACCATTCCAACTTCTTCTGCTAAGGTTGGTTGATAACCAACCGCTGAAGGTAAGCGTCCCATCAGAGCCGATACTTCTGATCCAGCTTGAACATAACGAAATATGTTATCAACAAATAATAAAACGTCTTGAGAAAGAACGTCCCTAAAGTATTCCGCCATAGTAAGAGCAGTGAGAGCCACCCGAAAACGAGCACCGGGGGGTTCATTCATTTGACCAAAAACCAGAACGGTGTGGCTAAGTACTCCACTTTTTTGCATTTGAAGGTAAAGTTCATTACCTTCTCGAACCCTTTCTCCCACACCGGCAAAAACCGATACTCCGCGATGGGCAGTTGCAGTTCGATGTATAAGTTCCATAATTAATACCGTTTTACCAACACCTGCTCCTCCAAATAACCCAGTTTTACCTCCAGTAATGTACGGACAGAGAAGATCAATTATTTTTATTCCAGTTTCAAAAACTTGAGTTGATCCTGATCGTTCAGTTAGTGGAGGAGCTGATCGGTGAATCGGCATTTTTTGTTTAGTCCTGACTGGTAGTTTTCCATCCACTGGTTCCCCCAAAACATTAAACATTCTACCCAAAGTTTCTTTACCAACTGTCACTTGAATCGGGTTTGTGGTATCAATAACGGAAACTCCTCTTTGCAGACCGCTGGTATCCTGGATGGAAATACACCTCACTAAACCGTCTTGGAGATGACTTTGAACCTCAAGAACTAAAGGTTTTGATGAGCTCTTTTGGTTTCTTTTCTCGATAATCAAGGCATTATGAATAGAAGGAATCTCTTTTGGATTAAATTTAACATCAACAACTTGACCAATTACCTGTTCAACCGTACCTATATTCATATATTTCTCTCTTTCATAATTTGACAGTTTCTTTCATTTAGATAGTTCCCAGGACTTGGGATGCGCTGATTACTTCATTTAATTCCTGGGTAATTTTTTCTTGGCGTCCTTTTTGAAAGGCTATACGCAAAGAATTAATCATATCTTCTGAATGGCTGGTAGCAGAATCCATAATTTTTAAACGAGTTGATTGTTCGCTTAAGAAAGATTCGATAAGAAATGTATAAAGTTGACTGGCTACGTACTCAAAGGTTAAGCGTTCAGCAAGAGGTGAAATGGTACTTAGAATATCGGTTTTAAGTCGTAAATCCATCTGAGTCTCAGGAGGAAGATTGATTCCCTGGAGTGGTATTGGAATCACTCTTTGAATGACTGGTCGATATTCACTCACCGAAAGGTATTGATTATGAGCAATATAGAGATGGGAGAAAGCTCGTTGCTCATGAAATTTACGAATAATATATAAAATTTCTCTGACATCTTGATAATTAGGAGATTGATGAACTGGGAGAGAATGGGTTAAGAGAATCTCATAGGGGCTTTTTTTGAATTGGTTTATTCCTTGAGTTCCTAATATAATTAGGTGAGGCTTATTTCCTTCCCGTTCTTGATCTTTAATGAAAATTTTTATTTTTTGAAATAAAATAGTATTAAATCCTCCAACTAATCCTTTATCAGAGAAAATTCCAATAATAGCAAAGCCACAGGATGGATGAGGAGCAATTAATTCTTTTTGATAATGCAAATAAACAATTTCATTCAATCGAAGAAGATGATTGGAAAAATTTTGAGCATTTTCCAAAATCTTCTTCCCGGTTCTCCAGCGAACTGCTGAGATAGTCTTCATTGCTCTGGTTACATGTTGAATTTGTTTTATTAAATCAATTTGTTTTTTTATAATTTGTATTTTAGCCAATTATAATTTCCTTTTTGAAAAAATTTATAGAGACATTATAAATTATAAAGAATCAGTAATTATCAATTACTTCAATTTATAGCTTTTATTTAACTATTTGTTTTTTGTTCTTGAAGAAAGTTATCAGTGAAAGAACGAATAAATTCTCTAATTTCTTGTTCAAATTTTGAATCTAATTCTTTATCTTTTCGAAGTTCATTTAGAAAATCCGGTTTATCTTGAATTGCCGTTTGATAAAGAGCAGTTTCCCATTTTTTTATTAGGTGAAGAGGGATATGGTCGATAAGACCTTGAGTTGCAGCATATACGGCTAATATTTCCAAAGAAATATCTAAGGGTTGATATTGGGTTTGAGTGGTCAATTCTAATACTCTTTTGCCATGTTCCAATTGACGAGAAGTAATAACATCCAGTTCAGAGCTAAACCGGGCAAAATCTTCTAACTCGAAATATTGAGCCAAATCAAGGCGAAGACGGCGGGCTACTTTTTTCATAATCGGAGTTTGAGCTTCTCCACCAACTCGAGATACTGAAAGTCCAATGTTGATAGGCGGTAAAAAACCCTTGGCAAATAAGTTGCTTTCCAAGTATATTTGGCCATCAGTAATGGAAATGATATTGGTTGGTATATAAGCCGAAATGTCTCCTTCTTGAGTTTCTACAATGGGAAGAGCCGACATTGATCCCCCACCCAGATCGTCGGAAAGTTGGGAACTTCGTTCCAGTAATCGAGAGTGAAGATAAAAAACATCTCCTGGGTATGATTCACGGCCGGGAGAACGTCTCATAAGAAGTGAAAGCGATCGGTAAGCAACTGCGTGCTTGGAAAGGTCATCATAAATAACCAAAGCATCTTGTCCTTGATTCATAAAAAATTCCGCAATAGTGCATCCACTATAGGGGGCAAGATAAAGGAATGCTGGAGAATCTTCGGCTGATGTTGAAACAATGGTAGTATAGGCAAGAGCATTATATTTTTTTAAGATATCAACCATTTCGGTGATAGCTGATAATCTTTTACCAATAGCCACATAAACACAAAGCACATTTTTTCCTTTTTGGTTAATAATGGTATCGATAGCAATGGTTGTTTTGCCGGTTCTTCGATCACCAATGATTAATTCCCTTTGTCCTTTTCCCAAAGGTATCATAGCATCAATAGTTTTTATACCAGTAAAGAGGGGTCTATGGACTGGTTGTCGCTGGATGACTTCCGGAGCTTGCTGCATAATTGGTCTTCTATTGCGAAAGTCAGGTGTTGGTTTACCATCTAAGGGGTTTCCTAAAGGATCAATAATGCGACCTAATAACTCATCTCCTACTGGAATTTCTAAAACCCGATTGGTGCGAAATACCCGATCGCCTTCATGTATAAGGGAATAGTCACCAAATAAAATACAACTAATACGGTCTTTTTCTAAATTAAAGACCTGACCCTTCAATCCTTGAGGGAAAATAAGCATCTCCCCCATCATGGCTTCTTTTAAACCAATGATGGAAACGACCCCATCTTGAACCTCGATTACTTCACCAATTTCATTGATCTCCGGTTCCAGGATATATTCTTGAACTATTTGTTTGGCTTTTTTTAAAGTATCAGATAAAACTGCCATTAGATAATAATGCCTTCTTTCATCTTTTCAAGTTGGGTTTTCAAACTACAGTCAATGAGCATTTCTCCGAAAATAATGACGATTCCCCCCAGGAGGGAAGGGTCAACCTCCTCTTGGAAAATCATTTGATTGATATCACCAATTCGGGATAATTTGCTTTTAATTATATTTTTTTGTGATTCGGTCATTGGAAGAGGAGTTATTAATTTTACTATCTCTTTTTTACTGCTAACCATTTTGCGCTTCCGATTTAATTTCAATTTTACTGATTGCTTCCTCTAAAAGCTGCTCGATTAATTGATCCTGTTTGGATGTATCAATCCGTTCTCGAAGTAATTTTGCCGCCATCTCGGTTGAGATATCAATAATATCCATTTTCAATTCAGTGAAAAGTTTGTCAATTTCAATTCTGGCTTTTTCTTCAGCGGTTTGCTTGATTTTCTCGCTTTCTTGATAGGCTTCGTCGATAATTTTTGATTTTATTTTTACTGCTTCTTGATTGGCAAGCTCCAACATTTCCTGGTATTTAATATGAATATTTTTACTTTCTTCTTCATATTTTAAACGGAGCTCCTCAGCAACTTTTTTCTCTTTTTCAATTTTATTCATTTCTTCTTGAATATGATTTGAGCGTTTATCCAAAGTTTGAACCACTGGTTTAAAAAGAAAACGGAAAAGTAATGCAACCAAAATGAGAAAGTTAATAATTTGGAAAATTATACTTCGATCAATACTTAATATCATTGTCGATTAGTCCCTCATTTAAAAACATATTTAAGTAAGGGATTTGCAAAGAGAAGAATGAGAGAAACGACTAAAACATAAATTGCCAAGGATTCAAGCAAGGCAAGACCAACAAATAGGGTTCTGCTGATTGGTCCAGTTGCTTCGGGCTGCCGGGCAATTCCCTCCAGTGCTTTCGAACAAGCTTTTCCTTGACCTAATGCCGGAAAAATAACGCCAATTGCTATGGCAAATCCTGCCGTAAATACAGTTACACATAAAAAAAGAATTTCTCCTTGCACATTTAGTCACCTCTTTGGGTAAATTTTATGGATTTTATCACTATCGAAGTAAAAATACAAATATAATCTATATAATCAAAATTATATTTGCGAAGTTATAATAATCAATGGGATCTTATTTGAGGATATGATTAAGTTTCGCCTTCTTTTTCAACTGCAGCGCTTAAATAAACGATGGTTAAAATGGTGAAAATATAAGCCTGAATAACTCCAGTAAAAATTGCAAACAACATCATCGGTACCGGAACAAATATTGGAGCAAGAATAAACAGAATGCCAACGATTATTTCTTCACCAAGAATATTACCAAATAAACGAAGAGCCAGCGAAAATGTTCGTGTTATTTCGCTTATGATATGGAATGGAGCCATAACTGGAGAAGGAGATAGGTAAGTTTTCAAGTAGTTTTTCCATCCTTGAATTCTTACCCCATAGTAGGGAACCGCGGCAAAAACTATTAAAGCCAAGGCTAGTGTAGTATTAAAATCACTGGTCGGAGCTTCTAAACCAGGTATAAGACCGGTAAGATTAGC
This sequence comes from Candidatus Atribacteria bacterium, assembly GCA_018056205.1. Classification (GTDB taxonomy): domain Bacteria; phylum Atribacterota; class Atribacteria; order Atribacterales; family Atribacteraceae; genus Atribacter. The sequence continues at coordinate 23,193 of JAGPGC010000001.1, forward strand.
AGCTCCAATAAAAAGTGCCAAAGTACCAACCAACGGCAAAAACAACCTCCCCCGAGAGGGTGCCATATCCTCGATCATATTTATAATTGCTTCAACAAAAAGTTCTAATATGTTTTGCCAACGGCTAGGAAGAAATTGTAATTTACGAGTTATAAGAATAGATGCCAGAACTAAAAAGCCCATTACTAACCAGGTTGCTACCACGGTTGTAGTAACCGGCAATGGTCCAATCATAAATAGGATGCGTGGTCCTAAATTTTCCATAGTATTTTCACCCTAAAAGAATTTAATACTGATTATCCAGACTGTCAAGAAGTAGGAGATAAAAAAACCCAGAAAAAACAGAAATATATTTGGTTTTAAATATTTCAAAATGAAAATAATTAGTACTGCTGTTACTGCTAAACGGCCAATGAGGCCAAAAAGTGGTTGGTTTTTTTTAAAAATAATTAGTTTTTTTACATTCCAGGCTATCAACCAAACAACAATTATTGAGAGACTAGCCCCTAAAGCTAAACTAATGATGGCTTTTATTATCATGTTCATTGTTTTTTATATCTTTTTGTTCAGAATTTTTTATTTCTCTTTCAAAAAATTGATAAAGGTTGTAGAAAGATAAAAAAATGCCTAAGATCAACATCGAAAGCGTCCAAGAAAATCCCTTAGGATATTTACGATCAAGGTATTGGCCTAAAAACAACCCTAAAACAATAGGAGCAACCGTCATCCAGGAAATATCCCAAATTTGTCCAAAATGTTTCCAAATATTTTCATCCAGATTCCGACGGTTTTTTTCCATAAATTAATTATAAACCAAAAATAACCTTTGTTATTTCTCTTATTCCAGTTTGTAACTCTCTTGAATTAGCATAGACTTATTGTAAGAATATTAAATAAGAAATATTTCAAAGAAAAGAGGAAGTTGTCATTCTTAGGAACTTTTTTTGCGACGTGAGAATCCAATCTTTTAAGTTTTTAAAGTCTAAATTATAAGATTATCACGCCCTCAGCCCTGAATAAATTTTTCAAGGCTATTTTTGAGAATTTAAATCTTTCTTATACCGTAGGCAGATCAGCCTCAGGATGACGACCGCGTCGTCAGATGATATCATCAATAAGAAACCAACTCTAAGGATCACTTGAATTAAAAGGATAACCACATCGCTTCACTAATCGTAACGAAGGATTTATCGGATAATAGACTGAAAGAAAGGTGCCTCTCCCTTAATTGCTTTACCTTTTATTACTCATCACTCTCACCCTTACTCATCAAAGTATTTATAGGAAAGGGATGGAAAAAAGGTAACGAGCATGTTCGAAAAATGACATTGTAAATATACATCAGAACAAACAATAGCCAAATTTATAAATAAAATTATTTATTTCATGAAATCTAAATAATATGAAATTATTTATTTAATTGACTTCAAAGAGTAATTTCATTTAATATATAAGCATCAACAAATATTGGAGGGGTTAATATGAGGAAATTTCAATTTATTCTAAGTATTGTTATCCTTTTAATGGTCACGCTTCTTTTTTCATCTTTCGCTCTTGCTGCATTTGAAGATTGGAAAATCGATTGGAAGCAGTTTGCCGGTACCCATATTGAGATAGGAATGGTTCGTCACCCAATGACAGACTCTTTACTTCCACTTATCCCTGAATTTGAAGCACTAACTGGCATTGATGTAGGATTTGAAGTCCTCTCGGAAGTTCAATTCCGCGAAAAACTATTAGTTGACTTAGCATCTGGAGCCGGAATTTATGATATTTATAATACCGGCCCTCGATATAGTTGGAAATATTACTCATCGGGATGGCTACAGCCACTTGATGACTTTTTAAATAATCCAAAATTGACCGATGCCGAGGCTTATGATATTAATGATTTCTTTCCGAATATGATTGCAGCAGCCCGATGGACGGGAGAGTTTGGAAAAGGCTTGGGTGAAGGACACTATCTCCATATTCCCTGTCAAGAAGAAGCCTATTGCCTGTTTTACCGTAAAGATATCCTTGAAGAAGCAGGTATTAAAGTTCCAGAAACTTGGGATGAACTATATGAAGCAGCGGTTAAATTAAACGATCAAACATTTGCGGGTAAAAAAATTAAAGGATTTGTAGCCCGTGGAATCCGTAATGAGGGACCAATATTGGTTTGGATATCACAGAAACTCTATAGTGATGGTGGTAGATTTTTCGATGAGAATATGAATTTTGTTGGGAATGATGAAATAGGAGTTGAAACCTTCAATTGGTGTGCAAAAATTCTCCAAGATGCAGGTCCCATTGGTGTTTCAAATTTTGATTGGTATGACTGCCAGGATGGATTTGCGGCTGGGAATTATGCATTTTTCATCGATGCCGACCATATGAGTGTGGTTTTTGAAGATCCAAATTCTTCTCAAGTTGCAGGAAAGGTAGGTTATGCACTTTGTCCTGCTGGCAAAGCAGGCCGAGCTTCAGATGCCTGGTATTGGTCGATTGCAATGAGTAACTTCTCAAAAAAGAAAGAGGCAGCCTGGTTATTCATGGAATGGGCAACTTCAAAGGATATTATGCAAAAATCTGTCCTCAAGGGGAATACTGATCCTGTAAGAAAATCAGTACATTATAGTCCAGAAGTTGTTGATACATTCAAAAAATGGGGATATTATGATACCAACGAGGAGCTTACTAAATATGCTCGAAATATGCATCCACCTGCTCCCAATATGGTTGAAGCAATGTTCCGTTTGGGTACAGCTTTCCAAGAAGTATTGCTCAAACAAAAAACTGCTCAACAGGCTCTTGATGATGCCAAACGTGATATTGATGAGATGATGGTCCCATTTAAGAAATAATAAGTATGGTATGGGAGGAGAAAGAGAGCCAGGGAAAATGCATTTTTCCTTGGCTCTCAAAATGAATGAGTGAGCAAAAATAACTTTAATGCCCTTCCTTATCTACTCTGTTTGCCAGCTATTATAATTCTGATTTATATCCTATATCCATTTGGAGTTGGACTTTGGTATTCACTAACCGACTACGTGTTTTATATTCCCCACAAGAATTTTATTGGATTTACAAATTATTTGAAGAATTTTCTGAGTATTGATTTCTGGAACTCTTTAAAAATTACTTTAGAGTATGTGGTTGGTGTTTTGTGCATTGAAATTCCATTAGGAATTGGAATCGCTCTATTGCTCGATCATAGCCACCAGATATTTCGATATTTTTTACCTCTTCCATTAATGATACCACTGGTAACATCTGCTTTGATGTGGAAATTGATGATGAATCCTGACACTGGTGTATTAAATTATTTATTAACTAATCTGGGATTAAGACCAATCGGTTGGTTAGCTACCCCAGATACCGCACTTTATTCTATTATTTTTATCGACGTTTGGACATTTACACCATTTGTTGCTCTAATCATGTTGGCAAGTATTCAAAATATTCCAAAAGATCAGATTGAAGCAGCTCGTATCGATGGTGCCAATGATTGGCAAGTTTTTTATAAAATTTTGATTCCATTTATTCTTCCTGCTTTATTAATTGTTTTTCTTTTTCGAGCGATCGATTCGTTTAACCAATTTACCCTGATTTATGCAACGACTCAAGGAGGACCGGGCAATGCAACCATGACCTTGCATGTTCGCGGGTGGTACGATGTCATTGTTGCATCCAAGGTTGGCATGGGAATGACCAACCTCATAATTCTTTGGGTAATATGTTATTCATTAAGTACTTATATACTCAAACTTTGGTCAAAGAGATTAACCCAATGAGAGAAAAACCAATTCAAAAAATACGGCGAATATTTTTTCTTATTTTATTTATTTTTTTTATTTTTTTTCCTTTTTTTTGGACTTTTCTGATGTCAATAAAAAATCCGATAGATGTAATCAGCTATCCTCCAAAATTTATATTTAAACCAACTGTTGACAATTATTTATGGACCTTAGGTTTGGTAAAGCAGCAAGAAGTCACTTCTGGAATTAGGGGTCAACCTTTACCTCCTGAATTTGTAAGAGCATTTTTGAATTCATTGATTATTTGCGGAGAAACCGTAGCAGTTAGTTTGGGTGCTGGGATATTTGCCGCATATTCTTTATCAAGATTTTCTTTTCCTGGGAAAGAAAGCATTGCTTTTACTTTTCTAAGTTTTCGTTTTGCACCTCCATTGGTGATTATTATTCCACTTTATTTCGTTTATCAAAGGATAAGGCTTTATGATACTTTTTCTGGATTAATTTTAGGATATCAACTTATAACCCTTCCGCTCACAATCTGGCTTTTAAGAGTTGCCTTTGAAGAAATTCCTCGAGAAATTGATGAAGCTGCCACAATTGATGGCTGTACCTGGTGGCAAAAATTTCTGAAAATTGATATCCCTCTTAGTCGCAGTGGTTTAGTATCAGTAATAATTTTATCATTCATTTTCTCATGGAATGAATTTACCTTTCCTCTTATTTTAGGAGGTCGCACCACCAAACCAGTACCCATAGCAATGTTGGATTTTATTACTTATAGCCAAGTATTATGGGGTCCAATGGCTGCTGCTATCTTGTTAGGAATTATTCCGAATGTTTTAAGCGTTACCTTTATCCTGAGATTTTTAGTAAAAGGTCTTACTTTTGGTGCGGTAAAAGAATGACAAAAATGAGTTTTAAATTTTGCAAAAATCATGCAAAATTAACTATAGGTGCTGTTTTATATAAAAAATTTTCCTCGGCTTGCCTCATTAAATGAAAACATTCAATTAAATTTTATTTTCAATACTCATCTATAATAATCTAAAAAAATAAATACTTTGAATTTTTTATAATTGCTTTAAATGACCCAGAAAGATAATATAAAATAATTAAAAGAACCAGTTTTTTAACGAAGGAATAGCGAAATCATTCGAGGATATATAATCTATGGAAATGATTGTATTGATAAAACAAGTACCGGAAATTGGAGAGGCTAAGATCGATCCCCAAACCGGGACTTTAAATCGTAAAGGAATACCGCTTACCATAAATCCCATTGATTTAAATGCCATAGAACTAGCACTCCAAATAAAGGAAAATCATAGTGGAACCATTCGAGTAGTAACCATGGGTCCGGAATTTGCTGAAAAAGCTTTAAGAGAAGCTTTAGCCCTGGGATGTGATGAGGCTTTCCTTCTCACTGGAAACGAATTTGCTGCCTCCGATACTTATGCAACTTCCTATGCTCTTGCCCACTTTATTACCATTTTAAAACCTTGGGATATTATTATTACTGGAGAAAAAGCTATTGATGGTGACACTGGCCAAGTTGGTCCGGAGGTTGCTTCTTTTTTAGATATTCCCATTCTTACTTATGCTATTTATTGTCAAATGATAAACCAATCTCATTTTTTAATTGAAAGAACTATCGAAACGGGAATTCAGAAAATTACTCTTCCTCCCCCTTTTTTGATTACAGTTACCAAAGGCATGAATACCCCAAGATTTCCCACCCTTAGAGGAAAAGTGGCTGCACGTCAAAGAGAAATTCGGAAATTCAATGCCCAATCCCTCCATTTATTACCTGATTCCATAGGATTTAGTGGATCACCAACCCGAGTTGTAAAAATTGAGAATTATAAAATTGACCGAAAAGGTGTAATTTTAAAAGACCTGGATTCTACGTTAATGGCTGATAAATTTGTTGAGTTTTTAATTGAGCGAGGAGCCTTATAAATGAATCACCATTTGTTAGTTATAGGGGAAATTCACCGAGGAAAGATAGATCCGACAACCTATGAGATTTTAGGGGCGACTCAACAACTCCGCAGTAAAGGGATAGAGAAGGTAGGAGTATTTTTAGGATCAGGTGAAATTAAATTTGAGGAGATTCAAAAACCTCTTCATTTTGGAGCAAATTATATTTATGGATTAGAAAATCCCATATTTGATGAGTTAGCCTTTCATGTATCAGCTCAATTAATTATCAATACCATTCAGAAGTTAAAACCGACCATTATTATGGCTGCAGCAACTACGCAAGGGACGACTCTTATGCCTTATATTGCAGCCAAACTACATACTGGTTTAACTGCTGATTGCACTGGATTTGATATAGATCCCGCTGATGGCACTTTATTACAAATTCGACCGGCGATCGGTGGGAACATAATGGCGACCATTAAAACCAAAACCTATCCCCAAATGGCAACGGTTCGCCCCAATACCTTTCAACCAGTTCATGGTGAGTATTCTGACTCGATGATAGTGATCGAAGAAGATCATGTTTCCTATCCAAGCGGATTTTTATATAATGAGTTTATTGAAGAAGACCACAATCTTGATATTGCCCAAGCGAAAATTGTCTGCAGTGGTGGTCGTGGATTAAAGAATTCCCAGAATTTTTCCCTCATTGAAGAGCTGTCGCAGTGTTTGAATGGCTGTGTTGGTGGGAGTCGGGTGGCAGTTGAACAAGGTTGGATTTCTTTTCCCCATCAAGTAGGTTTAAGCGGTAAAACCATATCACCGGATTTTTACATTGCTTTGGGAATTTCAGGTGCAATTCAACACTTGGCGGGAATGCAGACCTCTCGCTATATAATAGCTATCAATCGAGATCCAGAAGCGCAAATATTTCAACTAGCTGATTTTGGTATCGTTGGTGATGTGCTGGAAATACTCCCTCAAATAATTAAAGTTCTAAAACAAAGGAAAAAAAATGAACCAATTTAAATCCATTGATAATCAGGATATTCAATATTTTAAAACTATCGTTGGAGATCAATTTGTGTTGGTTGATTCCGAAGTCCTGAAAAATTATTCGAAAGATGAAACCCCCGATGAAACATTAAGGTTGTTACCCGAGATTGTTATAAAACCAAAAGAAACCAGTGAAATTCAGCTTATCACCCAATATTGTTATGATAAGTATATAGCGGTAACCCCACGAGGAGCAGGTAGCGGTTTATCAGGTGGATCGATACCAGCTTATGGTGGCGTTTTATTATCTTTGGAGAGAATGAACCATATTTTAGAAATCGATACTGATAACCTAATTGTGGTGGTTGAACCGGGAGTCATAACTAATGATATAAACCGTAAATTAAAAGGTTATGGGTTGTTTTACGCTGGTTATCCGATGAGCCTGGAAACCTGTCAGATTGGAGGTAATGTTGCAGAAAATGCCGGAGGGGGGAAAGCCGTTAAATATGGTGTTACTGGTAATTATGTTCGGGGATTAGAGTTTGTTACCGCATCTGGTGAACTCATTCATTTCGGAGGAAAGATTTATAAAGATGTTTCAGCCTATGATATCATTCATCTCATGGTAGGATCAGAAGGAACACTTGGAATCATAACCAAAATCTATCTCAAGGTCATTCCCCTTCCCAAGGAAAGAATTGTTTTACTGGCCCCTTTTGATGATGTGGATCAAGCTTTGCGATTGCCGGTGGTTTTATTAAAAGAAATGGCGGTATTACCTACTTCATTGGAATTTATGAACCATGAAAGTTTAGATTTCACTTATAAATATTGTAATCGTTCCTATCCTTTTCCTGAAGCCAAATCTCATATCCTGGTTGAATTAGATGGAAATAATGAAGAAGAAGTTTTTTCACTAGCAGAAAAAATTGGCAACCGGTTATTTGAAATGAGAGCAAAAGAAGTCTATATGGCCGATAACTCAGTTTTAATTGAAGAAATCTGGAAGATGCGGCGGGCTGTACCTGAGGCTATTCATCTTGCTCTACCCGTGGAAATAAATGAAGATATATCGGTTCCGATCCAAAAGATTGGAAATATTCTATTTAGTATTGAAGAGTTAAGTCAACAATATAATTTGTTCTCCCCAGTATACGGTCATATTGGTGACGGAAACTTACATGTTACCTTGGCACCGAAAAATAGAGAAGGATGGGAGAAATGTGAACCAATTACCCGAAAAACATTTTATGGGAAAGTAAAAGAATTGGGAGGGGTATTAAGTGGGGAGCATGGAGTTGGATTGAAGAGAAAAGGCTATCTTTCTCAGTTTTATTCAACGGAAGAGATAACCTTGATGCGAAATATTAAAAAAGCTTTTGATCCAAGAGGAATCCTCAACCCAGGGAAAATATTCCCTGATTCAGGATAGACCCTCATGTTGCTTTTAGCCGCACCACATGAAGATGAAAATAAGTATCCCCCTCACCCTGACCCTCTCCCACCAAGGGGCGAGGGAAAAAAATAAATAAAAGAATGAAATAGTTCCTTCTCCCTCGATGGGAGAAGGTAAGGATGAGGGTGAAAGCCTAGAAGGAGATCCTGGTTGGTTGCTCCAAAAGAATTACCTTAAAAAACGTTCAGGTATTTTCAGAATAGGCAGCCCTGCTGCTTGGCAGCACCAGATGAGGATGAAAAAGACCGAGCGGGAGAGCGGGCGAGGGGGAGTGGGAGAAAATAGTGATCAATAATGAGTGAAGAGTAATCAGTAAAAAGTCAATATTCAGTCCATATATATTGCAAGGGAGTAGAGCAGCCTACGGATTAGTAAAAATGATAAAGCACAGGAAAAAATCAACTTGGGAAAGGTACTCAACAAGTAGGTTATGTGGGAATCCCATCAACCTCCTCCGTCATTCTGAGGAGCGTATTATGCGACGTGAGAATCCCATCTTTTAAATGGTTTCAAAAAAATAATATAGGATGAGATCCTCACTCGGGATGGCACCGCTAAGGATTACTGAATTAAATGAGATTACCACGTCGCTACGTTCCTCGCAATAACGAAAATATCAGAATGACAAAATGAAAGAAAAGTCCCCTCCTGATCACCCACTTTACCTATTATTATTCATCAATCTCGCTCGTCACGGTATTTTCAGTTAGAGTTAGGATGGTATTGACAAAAAATGTTACATATGTTCAAATATTCTCAATCTTGAATATGATAATGCAGGGAAGAGGAAGAGTAGTTTCCGATTAATGCATCCAGAGAGAGCCGGGATGAGGTGGGAGCCTGGTGTTGCGTTGGAAGTGAATGGACCTCGGAGCAGCTTCACGAAAGCGAAAGCGAGTAGGAAAAGCAGGGGCTTCCCCTTTAAAGGAAGTTAGGTATCGGAGAAATCCCGTACCTAAAGGAGAGAACGGTTTAATAACCGTTAATAAGAGTGGTACCGCGAGAAAAGACCCTCGTCTCTTGACGAGGGTCTTTTTTTATTCTGAAGTCATTTAATTCAATATTTAAATTTCCTTTGAGGATGAGAAAGTAATGAATGAAAAAGGATTTATGGGTGAATTTGGTGGGCGGTTTGTTCCAGAGATTCTCATGTATCCCTTGAACGAGCTGGAAGAAGCTTATGAATATTATTCCCAAGATCAGGCTTTTCATCAGGAACTGGGCTATTACCTCTCTCAATATGCCGGGCGTCCTTCACCTCTTTATTATGCTTCTCGATTGAGTGAAAAAAGTGGAGGAAGAAAAATTTATCTCAAACGTGAAGATCTAAACCATACTGGTTCCCATAAAATAAACAATACCCTGGGACAGGTCTTATTAGCCAAAAAAATGGGAAAGAAGAGAATTATTGCTGAAACCGGGGCTGGACAACATGGAGTTGCCACTGCAACTGTTTGTGCTCTATTTGGAATGGAATGTCAAGTATATATGGGGGCAGTTGATATAGAAAGGCAAAAACTCAATGTGTATCGGATGCAGATTTTAGGAGCTGAGGTCATCCCGGTTATAACTGGTACTCAAACTTTAAAAGATGCAATTAACGAAGCATTGCGGGATTGGGTGAGTAATGTAGATAACACCCATTATGTCATAGGGTCGGTAGTAGGTCCCGATCCCTATCCTCGCATGGTTCGTGATTTTCAAGCGATCATTGGTGGTGAAGCTCGTCAGCAAATCCTTGATGCTGAAGGAAGATTGCCGGATAAAGTGATTGCCTGCGTTGGAGGAGGAAGTAATGCTATGGGGATTTTTCATGCTTTTCGAAATGATACCCAGGTGGAACTCATTGGTGTCGAAGCGGGAGGATTGGGACTTGATAGTGGGAAACATTCGGCGAGTATTGGAAAAGGTTCGAAGGGGATTCTTCATGGGAGCTTGAGTTATATTCTTCAGGATCAATATGGTCAAATCCTTGCAACCCATTCAGTCGCCGCGGGTCTTGATTATCCAGGAGTTGGACCGGAACATAGCCTTTTATCGGTAGAAAAAAGAGCTCGATACGAGTCAGTAACTGACGAAGAAGCAGTTGAAGCTTTTATGACCCTTTCTCACCTGGAAGGAATTATCCCTGCTCTGGAAAGTGCCCATGCTATCTCTTACACGCTTAACATTGCACCAAAAGCACCACCGGATTCAGTCTTTCTCATTTGTCTATCGGGACGGGGCGATAAAGACGTAGAAGAAGTATTTCGTTATCAGGAAGGAGTGGTAAAAAAATGAACGATAGACTGGCAGAAGTTTTAAATTCAAAGAAAAAGAAATTATTTCTTCCCTATCTAACTTTTGGATATCCAAATATCCCAGTTTTTCTTGATTTACTAAGAGTATGTCAAAATCAAGGAGCTGATGCTATCGAGATCGGAATTCCTCATTCAGATCCGGTAGCCGATGGCCCGGTGCTTCAGGAAGCTTCATATCACGCTCTTAAAAATGGAATCACACCAAAGATGATTCCCGAAGTTCTTACCAGTTATAAATTTGAGGTTCCTCTTATTGCCATGACCTATGGAAATATTGTCTATCGTTATGGGATTGAACCCTTTGGGTGTGAGTATAGT
>JAGPGC010000047.1 GCA_018056205.1 Candidatus Atribacteria bacterium
TCGATTTTGAAATACCAGAAAATGAATTTCCAGCAACGGCTGCTGCAACTTTGAGTCAATTAATCCAGGAGAATGTTTTATGTTAAAGGGGAAAAGCCTCATTAGGCTATTCAATTATCTTAAACCCTATGGTCGGTTAGTGGTCGGAGCACTGATTATGGGAATTTTAGGAGCTGGTATTAGCTTAACTTTTCCCTGGTTGGTTAAGATCATAATTGACCAAGTTCTCATTCAAAAAAACCTGTTATTATTATTATTTATTACTTTCGGAATCATTTTTATATTCTTCATTAAGGGGTTAACTTCATACATTCAAAATCTATGGATTTCTAAAGCTGGTTTCCGAGTAATCACTAAACTTCGTTCGGAATTATATCAACATATATATTCACTTTCAGCATCTTTTTTCCAAGAAAATCCAACCGGAGATATTATTTCCCGCATGACCAATGATGTAACAAATATTCAAAATCTTTTCTCTAATACTTTTATGAATATTTTTATGGATCTACTCATATTGATTGGTTCAATAATAGTGTGCTTTTATATTAACTGGAAGCTTACTGCACTTTCAATTGTGGTTTTTCCTTTGGTAGGATTGAGCATAGATTATTTAGGTAAGAAAATTCGAGGTGCATCGCATCTCCTTCAATCAAAAACTGCTGTCTTGACTGAACTTATTGAACGATCAGTTATTGGAATTAAAATAATTCAATCCTATGTTAGTGGTCATTATGAAGTTGAAAAATTTGAAAAAGAGAATGAGTTGAATTTTTATTTAGCTATGAAACAAGCAAAAGCCAAAGCTCTTTTAACTCCTTTAATTGAGTTAATTGCATCCGTTGGTTTGACGATAATGATTTGGTTTGGAGGAAGAGAAGTGGTAAATGGAATACTCACTCCCGGAAGTTTGGTAGCTTTTTTGGGATATATAGCGTCGGCTGCTGCTCCACTTTCTCATCTTTCTACTAGTATACAAGCAATACAACAAAGCTTGGCTTCAGCAGAAAGGATATTTGAAATTCTTGATACTACATCACCAATTCAAGACCTCAGTGAAGCGGTTCCCATTAATGAAATTACTCAGGGGCTTGTCCTAAAAAATGTTTATTTTTCCTATGGAGGAGAAGTTATATTGAAAAATTTTTCCCTTCAAATCACCAAGGGTGAAAGAATTGGGATTGTTGGTCCCAGTGGTGCTGGTAAAACTACCCTCATTAATCTGCTGCTCCGTTTTTATGATCCTGATCAAGGTAGTATTGAAGTTGATGGCATTGATATTCGGAAAATCAAAATAGCCTCTCTTCGTCAACAAATGGGTGTTGTTCTTCAGGATTCTTTGGTTTTAGGCGGAACGGTTCGAGAGAATATTTTATATGGTAATTTTAATGCTTCAATGGATGAAGTTATTAATGCGGCTCAGCGAGCCCATGCCCATGAGTTTATTATTAATTTGGAGAACGGTTATGATACCGAGCTGGGTGACATGGGTAAGCGGCTCTCGGGTGGACAAAAACAACGAGTTGCCATTGCTCGAGCTCTTCTGAAAAATCCTCCTATCCTTATTTTAGATGAAGCAACTTCCAGTCTTGATCCGGAGTCGGAAGATTATATTTTGGATACTATTCACCATCATCTTGGAAAAGATAAAATCGTCATTCTTATTGCTCACTCTTTAAAAATGGTTAAAGATTTAGACCGAATTATTTTGATCAGAGATGGAGAGATTCGGGGCATTGGAACTAATCAGGAGCTTTTAGAAAACAATTCCTATTATTATCAAATATTTGGGAAAGATCTTTATTCTTACTGATTTAAATGGATTTTGGACAGATCTTCTCGGTATAATTTCCTGATCTGGATTAGGGAGGGACGGTATTCTTTGCTAGCGTAGTCCGGATAGGTGTATTCGAAGGGGCGAAAATCACCTTTTTCCCACCGGATGGTTGCTTCAGCGTAGATACCATTTCCAATATACACTCGGTGCGAAAAATTTTTTGTAGTAGCCAATACAATTTTACCTCCATCAAAATAACCTGGGTCGAGATTAATTCTTCTGGATATTTGGGTGTTTCCGGTTTTGGATTCAAGTTGATTGGTTAGTATTTTACGGTCGGCTAATTCCCCGGGGTCGATAAGTTTTTGAAAAACCAGAAATATTCTTTTTAATTTTTCACCAATTTCTTGATAATAATTGGTATAAGTAAAATCAATAATAGGACTTTTCCATTGAATTGGACCAAGTTCTTTTTCTAAATAAGGAAGTATCATTTCGAGAACCGCTGAGCTTTCAAAGAGCACGGCAATAAAGAACTTAACCGGATTTGGTTTTTTTATGGTTCCCATAGAGTTATTCCTTTCGATTTTTGTTAAATCATAGCATAAACTATCTTAAATTTTTTGTTGAATTGGAAAATCGTTCAAAAAACCAATAACTTATATAACAGACTTTTTTAAAGCTAGAAGAGATTTTGGATTATGGTTATTTGCCCCTACTGATTAAAATCATTTTCATGTTACAATTATAGGAATGTTTATAAAGGAGTGATAGATTATGGCCCTGCGCTTTTCTGCAGATGAAGTGTTAGAAATGGCGGTAGAACTGGAACGAAGAGGAATAGTATTTTATGAAAATTTATCTCAAAAGACTTCTGATCAAAAATCTAAGGAAATATTTATTTTTTTAGGCGAGGAGGAGAAAAAGCATTTAGAATATTTTCGAGAAACCAAGAATGACTTGAATACTCAAATCGATTTTATTCCAGATACTAAAGATGAAACTGTTAATTATCTTGGATCGTTGATTGAAAATGGAGTCTTAGGAAAAGTTCTACAAGGTCTTGACCTTACTCAAGGTGATAGTAGTATAGATAAAGCTTTAGAAGTTGGGATGGAAGTGGAAGAGGAAAGTGTAAAGTTTTATGAGAATTTAGAGATTATGGTTCCCGAATCGAAAAAAGAGTGGCTCAAAAAAATTATCCAAGAGGAGAAAAAACATTACGCCATTTTACTGGGAATAAAAAAAGACCTAAAAAAGTAATTATTTGAGATTGAGCTACAAAGGAGAATGTGTCAGTTGAATAATCGGAGGGTAATGATTTTTATTGAAAATTTATATCAAGAATTGGAACTCTGGTATCCCTTACTTCGGCTCCAGGAAGAGGGGATAGAGACCAAATTAATAGGGACTGGATCTTCCGATTTGTATAGTGGAAGAAATGGTTTTCCAGCTAAACCTGAAACTACTGCTTCTTCAATAACCTCACGGGATTTTGATGGGGTTATTATTCCGGGTGGTTTTGCTCCCGATTATCTGCGGCGGTATCCAGCTGTTATCAATTTAGTAAAGGAAACTTTTCAACAAGGAAAGCTTATAGGAGCACTCTGTCATGGTCCCAGTGTTCTTATTTCTGCCGATATCGTTCGGGGGAAAAGGATTACTGGTAATTATGCCATACGTGATGATATTGTGAATGCGGGTGGAGAATATGTTGATCTAAAAACTGTGGCTGATGGAAACATTCTTACTGCACAAGGGCCTAATGACTTACCGGTTTTTATGAAAGAAGTCATTGGTTTTTTTTCGCAATCAAAGCCTCGTTTAAAGAGTCCATTCCCGGATGGCCTTCTTTTCGATACAAATTTGGAGGTAAAAAGTCTTTCTACAATAATAAAAGGATTTCCTACTGTTCTTCTCTTTTTTGATTCAATAGCGAGTCCAACAGCTCAGAAAGCTTTAGTTGAATGTAATCACCACTCGGAATCAATTCATCAACTTGGTGGAAAATTCTTAGCGATAAGCATTGATAGTGTATTTGTGCAAAAAGAATATTCTCAAAAGTTGGGAATAGTTTACCCGTTATTTAGTGATGTTAGTTGTAAAATAATTCGTGCCTTTGGAGTAAAAGGGAAAAATGATTTAGCCGAGTGGGCAGTTTTTATGATTGATGGAAATGGAATTCTTCGCTACTCGGAAAATTGTCCGAGAGGCGAAATTGATAACCTGCCAGGTTTTAAAAGACATTTAGAAAGCCTATTTAATCGTTAATTCAAAATAAGGAGGAGTTGATTATGTCTCAACTAATGAAAGTTGCAGTTATGAAAGGAATCAAAAATATTGAAATTGAAAACCGCCCCATTCCCATCCCCAAACCGGATGAAGTTTTAGTTCGAATTAAAAGTGTAGGAGTTTGTGGCTCAGATATACATTATTTTGTTGAAGGTCGCATTGGAGACTATGTTGTTCAGCCTCCCTTCATTTTAGGCCATGAATGTTCCGGTGAGGTTGTCGAAATTGGTGCTGGAGTAAAAGATCTAAAACCGGGGGATCGAGTAACTATGGAACCAGGTATCCCCTGTGGTAAATGTGAAAACTGCCGTATTGGTCGTTATAATCTTTGTCCGGATGTTATTTTTTGGGCGACCCCTCCCATTGATGGGTCTTTTTGTGAGTATGTTACTCATCCGGCTCGTTTTACCTATCCTATTGCCAATCATGTTTCATTTGAAGAAGCAGCTCTTGTTGAACCGCTTTCCGTAGGTATGTATGCTACTCGACGAGCTCGAGTGGAACCAGGGGAAACCGCATTAGTTTTAGGAAGTGGCACCATTGGCTTAGTAACTATTGAAGCTCTTTTAGCCAGAGGCATAACCAAAGTAATTGCTGTGGATATTGTGGATATGAGACTACAAAAAGCGAAAGAATTAGGAGCATTCTATACTATCAATCCCAAAAAAGAAAATGTAGTAGAGGTAATAAAAGATCTTACTAAAAATAAAGGCGTTCATGTGGTTTTTGAAACAGCAGGAAGCATTGAAACCACTCAAATGACGGTTGAAGTTGCTAAAAGAGGAGGAAGAGTGGTTTTGGTTGGTCTTCCTTCTCAAGCCGAATTCAATTTTAATATCATTAAGACCATTGATAAAGAACTGGATGTTCTCGGTATATTTCGTTATGCCAATGCTTATCCCGGATGTGTTGATTTACTCAATTCAGGTCGGGTTGATTTGAAGTCATTAATTACCCATCGTTTTCCCTTGGAAAAAGCTCAGGAAGCACTTCTCTTTGCCCATGAACATAAAACTGAATCAATCAAAGTGGTGGTGAATTTATAGAAGGAACCTTTTTATTTGGTTCTACCTTCAAAAAATTTTCCTAAAGGCATTATTCTGGGTTTAATTGTTAATGTCACAAAAAAATTTATTACTTATTAGTAATGGATATGGAGAAGATTCTTTTTCGTCTCTTTTATTAGAAAAACTTCTTCAATTCACTAAAGAAAATCAAATACCAAGTTCTTTTTTTGTTATTCCTTTGGTGGGTAAAGGGGCACAATTTTTACCAGGTAAATCTCAGAATCCCGATCGAGTGTCCCTTATTATTCCACCCTTTTCTTTACCGAATGGAGGAGTGTATCTTGGTTCAGGATGGCAAAAATCGATAAGACTTATAGAAGATGGATTTCGAGGGGTTATACCCAATAGTAGGTTTATTCTACATGAGTTACGAAAAATTAAAAATAAAGTTGATGCAGTAATTGGCGTTGGCGATTTTATCCCACCTTTATTGAACAAGTTATTCTTAAAGAAAAAATTATATATGATAGCTTGTGCTCATACTTGGTTATTAAAAAGAACCAATCAACCCTTGGAAAGAATAGGTCGTTTGACTAGATATCTCTTCCGGGACGGCTGCCATCAGGTTTATACTCGTGATCGGTTGACCGAACAATGGTTTCTCCAATTGGGTATTTCAGCAAAATATTTAGGATTTTTAGGACCAGATATAAGAAAAAAGGAAGGAAATAGAACCAAGATCGTTTTTTTGCCAGGAAGCCGTAAGGATTGGAAGAGCAATCTTCAATTTTTTTTCCAGGCCTTTAAAATGATGAGTTCTCAAGACTTAAAAAACTATAAACCTCATATTGTTTTTTCACCAGGTATTGATATTCAGGCTCTCCAATTTTTTTTAACACCCCTTTTGCAAAACCATCATTTATCTCTATCTTGGAGTCGAGGCGATTATTTTCAGCACCTTTCTGAATCAGCTTTGGTGGTTGGTTTTGCCGGCACTGCTATTGAGCAAGCAGCTTTTTTAGGGATTCCATCGATTGAACCCTGGCAAGAAAATGCCCTTCAAGCCAATCAGGATTTTATGGAAAATCGGCAAAAACTCCTCCTTCGGGAAGCACTAATCCCAGGTGGAAGTATACCTTCTCAACTGGCTCAAATTCTTAAAAATACCTTATTAAACTTACCGGATTTTCAAAGAGCAGCCTCAGACTTTAGTCAAAAGGTTTGGGAAGGGAAAGCTAATGGTGGAATGGCTATTGCTGAAAATATCATGACATCTTTAATCAATCAGTGACTAAGTTTTGATAGGTCACTGATTGATTTTAGCCTTATTATCAAATGTTAAAACCTTTTATATTGTAATTTCGTCGAGCAAGGAGGCTTTTGCTTCTCGTAAAATTTCAGAAGCAGCTTGAACATCTTCAACTCTCATAACCACATAGGCTTTTTGACCCTGAGGAGAAACAAAAGCATAGAGATACTCGATAGAGATATCATGAAAGGTTAGGATTTCAACAATATGAGCAAGCCCTCCAGGTCGATCTTCAACACCCACCACCAGTATTTCAGTTAAAGTAGCAGTAAAATTTTCTTTGCGAAGCCGCTCAACCAACTGCTCAGGTTTTTCAACTATAAACCGGAGTACTCCAAAGTCAGCAGTATCAGCTAACGATAGGGCGCGGAGATTGACACTCCATTCTTTAAGTTTGGCTAATACGGCGTGAAGACTTCCTGGTTTATTTTCTAAGAAAACCGATATTTGTTTCATAAGGATCCCTCTTTTTTCCGCAGGTCAATAACCCGCTTTGCTTTACTCTCAGAACGAATGATGCTTTTGGGTTTAATGAGTTTTATTGAGCAAGCAAGATTTAACTCAGCTTTTATTTTTTCTTCAATATTTTTTCTGAGGGTTTCAAGAACTTTAATTTCATCGGAAAACATTTCTGATGAAACTTCAACTTCCACTTCAATTTTGTCTAAGAAATTTTCTTTGGATATAAGAATCTGATAATAGGGTTCTATGCCATCAAAACTGAGGATAATACTTTCGATTTGGGAAGGATAGACATTTACCCCTCGGATAATGAGCATATCATCTGTTCGTGACGTGACTCGCTCCATCCTTACTATGGTACGGCCACATTGACATTCTTCATAATTGAGAGAGGAAATGTCACCAGTTCGATATCGAATCAATGGTGTTCCTTCTTTGGTAAGAGTTGTAAAAACCAGTTCACCAGATTTACCTGGTGGTAAGGGTTTACCAGATTGAATATCAATAATTTCCGGAATAAAACAATCTTCTGAAATATGAAGACCTTGATGAAATTCACATTCAAATGCCACCCCAGGGCCAATAACCTCGCTTAAACCATAGATGTCGAAAGCTTGAATGGGAAGTTTTTTTTCAATTTCTACCCTCATTTCTTCCGACCAAGGTTCAGCACCGAATATTCCCAAACGAAAGGCGGTTTGTGACCAATCGATCTGGTTTTCTTTGGCAGCTTCGGAGAGATAGAGTGCATAAGATGGAGTACAACATAATACCGTGATCTGAAAGTCTTTTAAAATTTGAATTTGACGTAGAGTATTTCCACTTGACATAGGTACTACAGTTGCACCCAGTTTTTCCGCACCATAATGGACTCCTAAGCCTCCGGTAAATAATCCATATCCAAATGCTATTTGGATAGTGTCCTGTTCGGTAACACCGCATCCAGCAAGAGTCCGGGCTAACAATTGCGACCAGATTTCGATATCATTACGAGTGTATCCGACCACTGTAGCTCTCCCAGTTGAACCCGATGATGAATGAATCCGTACGATATTTTTTAATGGCTCAGCAATAGCACCAAATGGATAAACATTTCTTAAATCCTGTTTGGTTGTAAAAGGAAGATGC
>JAGPGC010000048.1 GCA_018056205.1 Candidatus Atribacteria bacterium
GGATGCCTATATAGATTGGATTCCTGCCGAACGTGCTGAACGTGGAGAAAAAGTCAATCCGGTCATGGGCTACAACCAATATATGCCCGATATTAAGGTCTATCCGGAAAAACGTGACGAATTATTAAAGTAAGACCATGCCAGGCTGCTTGGCATAACCAGATAAGGATGAAAATAATACTCCTACCCCGACTATCTCCACCGGAGGGGTGATGGAAAAAGAAATTTGAAATAATAAGTGTGCTCTTTCTCTCTTGATGGGAGAAGGTGGGGATGAGGGTGAATTTTAAAACGCATAACTCTCATTCTCACTGACTATAGTATTTTTATAGGATAAAATGAAAGGGCTTGAACCAGAACATGAATTTTTCACGTTTTCTCGCTCGACGCTTAGGATACTCAATATTTGTTCTTATCGGTTTATCTATTGTGGTTTTTATCATTGCTCGGATGGTGCCGGGAGATCCGGCCCGAGCAGCTCTTGGACCTCGAGCTTCTCAGGAGGCTGTTGATAAACTTCGGGAAAAACTCCATCTCGATGAATCCTTAGTTGTTCAATATGCCTATTGGCTAAAATCAGTTTTTCAGGGTGATTTAGGTGAATCTCTACTCACCCGACGTCCGGTTATTGAAGATATTAAAGAATTTTTACCTGCCACTCTTGAGTTAGCGCTTTTTTCCGGATTGTTTATGGCTTTTTTGGGAATCCTCCTGGGAATACTTTCCGCCCGTTATTGTAATACCTGGGTGGATAATCTAATTAGGATTTTTGCCTATATTGGGATTGCGACTCCAGCATTCGTAGTTGCCATTATTCTATTGTTAGTATTTGGTATGTATTACCAGATATTTCCTACCATTGGCAGATTAAGCCAATGGATTGATGCACCAACCAAAATTACCGGTTTAATCACCATCGACAGTTTGCTCACTGGAAATTTAACCGCCTTCTTGGATGCTTTAAAACATCTGTTGCTCCCGGCCTTTAGCCTTGCCTTAGGAGGGATGTTTCAAGAAGCCCGCATTACCCGTTCCAGCATGTTGGAAAACTCCAAAAAAGACTACGTTTCAGCTGCTCGCTCTTATGGTATACCGGAACGAACCGTCATTTTTAAATACCTTTTCAAACCTTCGATCATCCCTACTGTTTCTATACTGGGTTTGGATTTTGCATCTTTAATGGGAAATGCATTTTTAGTCGAACTCTTGTTTAACTGGCCGGGGATTTCCCGTTACGGAATAAACGTCATGCTCCGCAAAGATGTCGATGCGATTATTGCAGTGGTTATGGTGCTGGGTATTGTTTTTACTCTTATCAACATTATTGTCGATATCATTGTTGCCTATCTTGATCCCCGAATCCGATTAGTTGAAAGAGGAGATTAATTGCCATGACTTTATCAAAAAATAATCCTAAAAGAACCAAAAGTGGAAAGGCCTGGTATAAATTCTCTCAAAATCCTCTCTCGGTTATTGGTTTAGCTATTGTTCTTTTTGTTATTTTTAGTGCCTTACTTGCTCCTTGGGTAACACCTTACCCTTCTCATTCCGGAAAATATGTTAATTATAACGAAACCAACCTTTCCCCATCGATTCATCACCTCTTTGGTACAGATGTATTTGGTCGTGATGTATTTACTCGAACTATTTATGCCTTTCGCTCCTCATTGATAATGGGAATCGTGGTTCTCATTATCGTTGTTCCAATTGGGGTTACTTTAGGCCTTTTAGCCGGATATTTCAAAGAAACTTGGATCGATATCCTCATTATGAGAATTACCGATATATTTCTCTCAGTGCCACCCCTGATTCTTGCTTTAGCCATTACCTCAGTCCTTAAACCAAATCTAACCAATGCTATGTTAGCCGTTTCAGTAATGTGGTGGCCGTGGTATACTCGGTTAGTTTATGGAATGGCTACTTCATTACGAAATGAATATTTCGTTCAATCAGCCGAACTGTTGGGAGCCAGTAAATTTCACATTCTTTTCAAAGAAATACTACCTAATTGTCTTTCGACCATTTTAACCAAAATGACCCTTGATATGGGATGGGTTATCCTTATCGGAGCTTCCCTGTCTTTTGTTGGACTGGGAGAGCAAGCTCCCAAGGCGGCTTTGGGATCAATGGTTGCCGATGGAGCAAAATATCTACCCGAATATTGGTGGATTTCAGTTTTTCCAGGTTTAGCTATCATGTTGATTGTTTTGGGGTTCAACCTCCTTGGTGATGGCATTAGTGATCTTTTTTCAATGGAGGAAGCCTAAAATTATGTCTCAACTTATTCTTGACATTAAAAATCTAACCGTTCATTTCCGGGTTTATGGTGGATATCTCAAAGTTTTGAATGAAGTGAATCTTGCTGTCGCAAGGGGAGAAAAGGTGGGTCTGGTTGGTGAAACCGGTTGTGGAAAAACTACCACCATGAAAAGTGTTATGGGAATCCTTCCTCAACCTCCAGGAAAGATAGTCCAGGGAAAGATTTTTTTCCAAGGAAAAAATACTCTTATTATGAAAAAATCCGAGATTGAAAAAATGCGTCAAACTGGTATATCAATGATATTCCAGGACCCAACTGCAGCTCTCAATCCAGTTTTCACCGTCGGTCAACAGCTTTATGATGTCGTACGACATTCCCAGTCAACCGATGAGAGTCATTCTCGTCTTTCCACTCAGGAGGTCTCAATTCGAGCACTCCAAGATGTTTCTCTTCCCGATCCAAAACGAATACTGGAAAACTATCCCCTGCAATTAAGTGGTGGCATGCGTCAAAGAGTTTGTATCGCACTTGCTATTGCCAGATCCAAGCAACTTCTTATAGCAGATGAGCCGGGAACTTCTCTGGATGTCACCATTCAGGATCAAATTTTAAGATTACTTAACCGAATTGCTGTTGAAAAACAAATGGCGATAATTTTAATTTCTCATTCTTTAGGAGTTATTCGTGAATGGACCAATCGGGTTTACGTCATGTATGCCGGTTCAATTGTTGAAGAATCGACAACTGAAGAGCTGTTTTCCAATCCCCTTCACCCTTATACTCGAGCTTTAATGGATTGTGTCCCACGGTTAACTGGAGGGGGAACTTCCGAGGGAATCCCCGGAAGAATTCCTGATTATTTTAACCCACCTTCTGGTTGCCGTTTCCACCCCCGCTGTCCACAGGCTTTTCTTCTATGTTATGAAAAGAAACCCCCTTTATACCGTACCAACGATGTCCATCAGGTGGCATGTTATCTTTACCAGGAGGCTAACCAGTGAACCCAGTACTTGAGGTAAAAAATCTAAAAAAGTATTTCTCAACTTCGAAAGGGGTAGTAAGGGCAGTCAATGATGTTAGTTTTAGCATTGCACAGGGAGAAACTCTCGGGTTGGTTGGAGAATCGGGATCTGGGAAAAGTACCGTTGCTTATACCGTTATGGGGCTCTATCAACCAAGTGGTGGTCTCATTCTTTTTCAAGGACAAGATATTGCCATTTCTCATCAAAAAAGAAAACGAGTTTTAAAAAAAGAGCTTCAAATAGTATTCCAGGATCCAGGTTCTTCGCTAAACCCAAGACAAACTATAGAAAAAATTTTAACCCTTCCCCTTCGTCTCCACACTATGGATGATAATAAAAATATTACTGAGAAAGTACAAAATATTTTGTCTCTGGTAGAGCTTCCGGTGGAGTATATGGAAAAATATCCCCGTTCTCTCGGTGGCGGAGAAAAACAGATGGTTGCCATTGCCAGAGCCTTAGCCACCAATCCATCCTTGATTGTCCTAGATGAACCAACCTCGGCATTGGATGTATCAATCCAAGCAAAAATCATTCACAAACTCATTGAAATCCAGCAGGAAAAAAATTTGGGCTACCTGTTTATCACCCACGATTTAAGTTTAATGAGAAATATTGCCCATCGTGTAGCTATCATGTATTTAGGCCGTATTGTTGAAATGGCACCAGCTCAACAGTTCTTTGAAACTCCTTATCATCCCTATACCCGGATGCTCATATCTTCAATTCCAGTTGTATCCTCAGAGGAAGAAAAATTAAAACCAGGGAAAATTCCTTCGATTGGAGAAATACCTAGTCCAGTGAACCTACCCTCTGGTTGTGTATTTCACCCTCGTTGCACCAATCGTTTACCAATTTGCGATAAAGAAGAGCCTAAGGATTTTGAAATCAAGACTGGCCACTGGGTCAAATGCCATCTCTGGTCTTCAAACAATAATTGATTTCCTTTCCTTGAATTATTGAAAAATTTTTTACTAAAAACCATTTAGATGGAACAACTCTACGGTATAATGATAAGAAGAAATATGAAGGGGTGAGTGCTATGAAGATAGCTTCCGTTTTATGTATAAGTATTGTGATACTGGCGTTCGTTTTTCCAGCTTATGGCCAAGACCAGGTAGCATCGCCTTTAGTGAAAGACCTGGAAGAAATGGAACGTATTCTTTATGGTGTTCCAGAAACTGGAAGTGTATTAACCCGCACCGAAAACCTTGAAAGAGATTTAATTGGAGATACTTTGTCTGGAACTTTAATGGAACGACTCAATACTCTAAAAACCTTCATTTTAACCGGCACACCCGAAGAACCTTCATTAGACTATAAACTTAAAGCAATTCGGCTTTCTCTAAATATTGCTGAACAGAAAACTGGAATTTTAACTGCCCAACTAGATGAATACGAACAGCTCATTTTTGGAGTTCCCAGCGCTGAGCCAATCGGTGTCCGAGTTGATAAACTCTATAGAACTGTGGTAAATCCTTCCTTCTCAACCAATTTCCAGGTTACTATTCCTGTTGCATCTTTAGTCAAGGTGAGCATCCAGACTAGTTTAAATTCGGAAAAAAATAACCTTGGTGATCCGGTTCCTTATATTTTATCCGAGGATTTTATAGTAAACGATATTCTGGTGGCTCCGGCTGGGACCGAAGGAGAAGGTTGGATCAGTAAAATTCGTCGTAAGGGAAACTTTGGAAAATCTGGCATGATCCAAATTGATTTTGGTTCAATCACCAGTCTTGATGGTACTTCCATACCTCTCACTTTGGGAGATAAAGCTGTTCAAGAAAATAAAGCTTTTGCTTATGCAGTTGGAACTAGCATTGTTGGTCTGGTAGCACTCGGTCCGATAGGAGCTGTAGCTGGATTTCTAATCAATGGCGAGCCGGCTAAAGTGGAATCAGGGAGCATACTTTTTGTCGAAACCGCCCAGGAAGTGGTGGTATCTGGTCCGATTGCTTCTTCAGTTTCATACCAAACTTATGAAGGCCAAGGTTATCCAACACCCGAAATTGATGATACTTATGGACCTTCCCCAGACTTATCCGACCAAAATGTCCCCGAGGTAGAAATTGAGGTTAAACCCGTTGAGAGTTGGGATACCGAAGAAGATCTGGATAAGGCGGTTGATGTTACCAGCATCGCCACCCCAATTCCTATCCAATCACCTAAACCTTCACCTACTTCTGGAATTGATATCGAAATCAAACCTTACCAGGAAGGAGACTTTTAAATAATGAATAAGAAAACATTTCTCACTTTGCTCTTAATTCCCTTTATTATCGTGGTAATGATTAGCTTTACCTCATTAGCAAAAACCGATGCCGATAAGATTTATTCTCAAACCGAAAAAAAATGGACTCGTAGTCAAACCGTTGGTGATGCCTTCTCAGTCAAAGCAGTATTTTGGAACCCAGAATTGATTCAGGCTTGGGTAGCTAAGTATGGAGCCGAAAACCTTCTCTCCTTAGAAGAACAAACCGCCTATCATCGAGATTTTATTCAAAGAGAGCGTTTTCAACGTTATTTAGTTTTTGATGTCACCATCGAAAAACTTAAAGGACCTGCTCTTTTCCCTCTCAATTTTACTAAAAATACTTATTTAATCGATGATAAGGGTAACAAGTATTATTTGCTTGAATTTCCTCGTGAATTTGATGATAAAATTTTCGACAAAGTATCGGGAAAAATGTATTTTAGCCGTGTTGGGAAAGATGATCAACCAATTGTCGGACCAGATACTAAAAAAATTACTCTTCATTTTTCCCACTTGTCCATCGAACCATCCTATGTTGCTCAAGAAATTGAGCTTACCTGGGAAAATCCCTATATCCCTCCCGATTACACCCAAGAAAGCTGGCAACCTGAGCTGGAAGAGGAAATCCTGCGTTTGCAAGAAAGGATTAGTCAGCTGGAAGCGGAAAAGAAAGAACTAATTGCCAACCAAAAACTGATTGAATCAGAAATTGAAAATGTAAAAAATAAAATTGAGGAGCTTCAATCCAATCTAAAACAATGAACCAACTTCATCTCTTTTTTATTAAAGCGATGAAAAAATCAGGAATGATCGCTATTTTTTTATTTTTATTGACACTTTTACCGATGGCGAGCATCGAAGCAAAAGAAGGTATTCGAATCAACGCTGATACGCTTCTTTATGATGATGTTGGGTCACAGGTTCAAGCAATGGGAAATGTCCGTTTGAGCTGGAGGGATATTTCATTTGCAACTGATCAGCTTATTTTCCGATTCGACACCTCAGAAGCCTTTATCCCGGGTTTTATCCAAGCTCGCTTTGGTGATTATCAAATTAGTGCGGAAAAAATGTATTATAACTTTCAAACCCAAAAGGGGTGGTTTGAAAGCGCTGAATTGGTTTATGAGTTAAACGAAGGAGGGAAGCTTTATTTTCGAGGTTCTAAAATCGAATATCAGAAAGGAAAATGGACGGGGTCAGATCTTTTAGTTACTGGGTGCCCACATTCTCCTCCCTTATACAGCATTCGCGCTCAAGAGGTTTTGATATATCCTCAAGATCGTGTGCTTATCAGTGGATTAGGATTTTACCTTAAGGAAAAAAGGATTTTACAAATACCCGCTTATTCCCGACTCCTCAATAACCGGAGTGCCAATTTTGTGCCCAGCCTCGGTTACCAAAGGAAAAAGGGGCTCTTTATTGAAGGTAACTATGAAGATCTTTTCTCAGAAAATTTATTATTCCAGGCCAATCTATACTATTCTACCTTACAAAGCAGTCGATTAAGTGGCGATATCACTCTTCAATATCCCTATCTTGAGGCTCGAATTTTTATTGACCTTTGGCAAAATGAAAAATCCACTATTGGTGGATATGCTCATTATCAAAAAAACGGGCTTTCCCTCTGGTTACTGGGCATTGAAAATGAGCATTTCAATGATCAAATCATCAGTCGTCTTCCCCAATTCATAGCTTCCTATCGTACCGAATCGGAAAATGGATTTTTCTTAGAAGCCAATCTGAGTACTGGAAAATTCATCCAGGGAGATGTGAACACCTGGCGAAATGATGTTTATTTGAGTGCAGGTTTAGACAAGAAGAATTTCGGAGGAGAAATATTCTATCAAAGCATTAACCTTCCTATTCTTGATGATGCCACGATTTGGGGAGGAAAGATTTGGGCAGAAAAGGAATTTTCCGCCAATTTCAGCGCTGGAATATTTTATAAGTACACTCAAGTAAGTGGAGAAACCTATTTTTTCTTTGATCCCAAGAGTACCAACCTGCTCGGTTTAGATTTAGTTTATGGAGATCTCGACCAAACTCACTTTAGAGTTCGAGGTGAATATGATTTGAACATTGGAGGCCTTGATGATCTTACCGCCGGTATTGGATTAGGTAGCAAGGAATTTTCAGTGGGGATGGAAACTATCTATTCATTTCCTGAGCAAAGCTGGGAAGAACGCCGCTATTATATCCGAAAACAGTTAGAAGAATGCATCGATATTGAGGCTTCCTATTGGGAAT
>JAGPGC010000049.1 GCA_018056205.1 Candidatus Atribacteria bacterium
TGATTCCGATTTAATCCCGGTTGGGCATCAAGCCTGATATCTAAAGCAAATACACGGAAAATATAATGATGAGGTTTACCCGGAGGTGGACAAGGGCCTCCATACTCAGCTTTTTTAAAATCATTAATACCCACCATGACCTTTTGCTGTGAAATCCATTCTTTTCTACTATTTAGATTTTCAGGAATAGAATTCAATGTCACAGGAATGTTGTATAAAATCCAGTGAACCCAGATCCCAATCGGGGCATCAGGGTCTTCACATATAAGAACCAAACTAACCGTCCCAATAGGAATATTTTCCCAGATTAGCTCTGGTGAAATGTTCTCACCATCACAAGTAAATTTCTTTGGAATGTTGTTTCCTTTGGTAAATGCTGGACTTTTCAAGGTAAAAAGATTGGAATTGGTTGCTAAAGCTGACCCAACAAAAGAAAATATTACTAAAACCATAACTATTGGTATAGAAATAATAAAATAATTAATCATCATAATCCCTCCTTGTTAGGAAAAAAATTATATTTATCGATGACGAAGCATTTCAAATATTAAAGCAATACCTAAAAAAGCTGCGATAATATATCCCAGAATGCCAAGTATACTTAACGATTTAAGATATTGGTAATTGGTATAAATTAGCGAGGAACCTATTAATAAAGCTGCCAGAATAATACTCAAAGAAACTCGATTGCTTACCGAATCAATTTTTCGACTAATTTCTTCTAATTCCTTATTTTCGAATTTTACACTAAAACGTCCTGCTGCCAGTTTAGCAAGGATTTCATAGCTCTTATCAGGAAACTCTTCGATCAATTTCTTCCAGTCTAATAAATAATTAAAGGCCCTTTTGCTCACATTATCAAAATCCATAGCTCGCCCAAATACCCTTCGCAAGATTTTCTCTAGATAAGGAGTAATAGTAAAATGTGGATTTAATAACATACCAGTCCCTTCCGCTACTACCAATGCTCTTAAAATTGAGGTAAAATTGGCCGGAAACCTGAGTTCATGTTTGCGAAGAATATAGAAAAAATCAGTCACCAAATTTTTCAAATTCATTTCTTTCAAATCAGCGGTAATATACCTTTCCAAAATTTCGTTAAGATCAAGCCTCAATTCAACAGTCGATTTTACTTGAGCTATTAATATCTCTTCCTCGATATAAGAAACCATGCGTGAAGCATCCTTTTGCAAAGCTGCTAGTAGAATTTTTACAATACTTTCGCGAGTCTCGCTATCAATAGCACCTACCATTCCAAAATCAAGAAAAACTAATTCTCCATCGGGTTCCTTCACCATAATATTTCCCGGGTGAGGATCAGCATGAAAGAACCCATCTTCAAATATCATTTTTAACACTGCCAGGGCTCCTCTTTCAGCTAATAATTGACAATCAAGCCCTTCAATATGACAATCGTTAATTCTTGTGAGCCGCGTGCCTTCAATAAGTTCCATAACTAAAACTTTCCGAGTTGAATAGGTTGGGAAAACCTTCGGAATATATATGCCTTCTTGTTCTTTAAAATTTTCTCGGAATTTTATCGCATTGATAGATTCGTATAGGAAATCAATTTCCCGCATCAAATTTTTCTTAAATTCTGCAACCAACTCACTAAAAGAAATACCCTCAGAAAATATTTTTAAACGATCTGAGAATCCCGCTAAATAGGTTAAAATTTCTAAATCAGCATTCACCTTATTTTCTACATTCGGTTTTTGTACCTTAACAGCAACTTTTTCTCCACTTTTTAATACCGCTCGATGCACTTGGGCAATCGAAGCTGAGGCTAAAGGAACTGGGTCAATTTCTAAAAATAGGTCTTCGATTTTTGTTTTCAATTCCTGCTCAATTACAATTCTAATTTCTTCAAAATCAACTGGTGTTGTTTCATCTTGAAGTTTTTTGAGCTCACGGCAATAATCCTCGGATAGAAGGTCAATCCGGGTACTCAGTATCTGACCAATTTTTATAAAGGTTGTTCCCAATTCTTCTAATGCCATACGGAGATTAACTTGAGGAGGATTGATCATAATTTGTTTAGAAACAGGGGGGAAAGCCCAGCGTTCAAAAAAAACCAGTCGTCGCAGGGAAAAACCATATTTATTAATTACCCGTAATATTTCTCGAAAGCGTTTAAAATTACGGTACATTGGGTGCTGAAAGACCATTTAACCTTACCCTCCTCGCTGCCCGGTTTTACATATAAATATACTTCCATTATACATTATCATAAATTCAACTATTTAAAACTCTTTCAATGTCTGTAGGATTTGATAGCTTTGCTCGTTGAGCATCTAAGGAAATATTGAGGGAAGCAACAATATTAGCAACCCGGACAGATTGTAAAAGATCAAAACCTTTCCAAAGCCCCCATATGAATCCAGCATTAAAATAGTCTCCCGCACCAATAGTATCTTTGACTTCAACCTGAATAGTTGGAATGTAATAGGAATCATAACGGGTTATTACTCGGCTTCCATCTTTTCCAACTTTTGTAATCAAAGTTCCTGGCCAATTTTTAAAAATATTTGTTGGTCTATAGTCGGTTAAATGGTCAATTTCAATTTCATTGGGTAGAAAGTAGTCAATATAGGGAAGGAGATTAAAAACCTCTCTTTTAACCTGGGAGGTCCACTCTTCTGGAGGCCATCCAGTATCGAGCAAAAGAGTGGTTTTGGATTTTTCACTTTTTATTTTGCTTAGAAAGCTTACAAAATCATTATTTCTTAGTGAAATACTTAGGAAATATCCACATATCAATAAAAAATCACCATTTTCAATAAATGGATAAACTTTTTCTAGATGGGCAACTGAAAATTCTCTTTGAGCACCAAATTCAGTTAAAAAAGTTCTTTCTTGGGTTTTTTTGTTGGTAACTGCCACTGACAAACCTGTTGGTATATTGGGAAGAGCAAATAAAAAGTCGTCTTTCACTCCCCATTTTTGATAGGTAAGTCGAATGTCCTTACCAACATTATCCTTACCAATTGTCCCTACTACATAAACGGGAACCTTCAAACTGCCCAAAGCCATAACAGTATTACTGGCTTGCCCACCTGGTCGCATGGTATAACCTGAGATGAGTAACTCTACCCCCCAACCAGGAAATTTATCAATTCCACCTAAAATAAGGTCAAGGCTTATATTGCCTCCCACAAATACTTTTTTCATTAGTAACTCCTAAGTATTGATTTTTCTTGACTTGCCTAACTATTTCTAAAACAATCCCTTTCCGTAATGTCGCATAACAAACTAATAAACTGAAAATAATCAGGAGCCGATGGGTAAGCAAATATTCATTATTACACTCTACGGAAAAACATTTCAAACACTGATTCTTATCCTGTAAATATAGTGATTAGTGAGGGTGAAAGTGATTAGTAAAAAACTGAAAGGCGTCCATCCCGTCACTATGTGACACCCCTCCGTTGGAAGGAAATTTTTTTAAAAATGCCTTTCATTATTTGATTTTTATTCCCCTCTCGGGAGGGGTGTAGGGGTGGGTTATATTTTGCTTTATTTTTATTATCATCTTGTGCTGATGAGCAATAGGTTAGTCTATTGACTTTTTCCTGGTATTGTAAAAGTTTTTTTAGCTAAGATCCCTCTTAGTGCATATCCTCTTTGATTTATTTCATTTTGTGCATCGACAGTAAGAGTATCCCCCTTAGTAAGTTTATATTGGTACAAATAAACTACAACTGTCTGTCCAGGTTGAAAATTCGGAAGAACTTCTACCAAGTTTTTTTGGTGGTCTATATATCGAAAATCTTCTACCTGGAATGAATAACGATAGTTTTGCTCCGAAATTCTTGATTCAATTTCAATCGCTTGAGTTTTGTAATCCTTACCTTCATATGTTATAAAAGCTTCTAAGTATCCAATTCCCGATTGATCTGAATTAATCGTTCCTTCGATAGTAATAGAGGCATTCTCTCCAATTCCTTCGTATTTAATGATTTCAATTTTCGCTTTTTGTATATCTGCCCAAACCGGTAACCCAAAAGTAATGAAAAGTAAAATAATAAAAGCTTGCTTAAAGACTTTTTTCATTTTTCTCGCTCCTTCCTAAGAGTATTTTCTTTATAATACTATCCTTTTAGGCTTGATTGTTCCTATTTATTTTATTATCGCAAATTATTTGTTATTTTAAAAATTACTTCTAACATTTCATTTAATAAAAGGTATGATTGGAAAATAACCCAATTTATATATTAAACCTGAAGAAACAAAAAAAATGCATTGGAATGAAGCCACTTAGAAGGATTTATAAAAATACACTAAACACGTACTTAAAAGGTTCAGGAAAGGTGATTATTTATAATAAATTCCCTTTTATATTCTTTTATAATTCAAGAATCTATTAGTATTTAGGGTAAATAAGGCCATGGATTTATAACATTTCCATATTTTCTTACTTCATAATGCAGATGAGGACCTGTACTTCGTCCAGAAGAACCCACCTTCCCAATTATGGACTCTTTCTTTATTTCTTCGCCATTTTCTACCTGTATTTTTGATAGGTGACCGTAAACAGTTTCATATCCAAATTGATGTCGGATTATAACACACCTTCCATAATTCCCATTCCATCCGGTAAAGATTACTTTCCCCGCTGCGGTTGCAACCACATTCCTACCTGCAGGTGCTGCAATATCTACACCAGTATGCCAGGCTTTCCGGCCAGTAAAGGGGTCTTTTCTCCAACCATAGTTGGAAGATACCCTTCCCCAAGTTGGCCAGCGCATTGGAACCATAGTAATTAATTTATCTTTTTTCTCGACTACCTGAATTATTTCATTAAAAGATTTCTCTCGAACCATCATTTCCGCACGAATCCATGATAAATTATCTTCTAAATATTTTGCTTTATTGTAAAATTCAAAATCAACAGCTGGTCGAAGCGAAGGAGCAGCAACCGGTAGTCCTGATAAAGACATATAATATGGTCCACCCATCCCGAAAGGGAAACTATCCAGATTGGGATTAACAAACATTTGTACCGGAACATATAATTCGTTCGAAGATGAAGAAAAACCAAGATCAATTCCATATTTTTTTAATTGAGATCGCAAATCTTTTTCTAATAAATCTCTAACTTTTTGATCTAATTCACGAAGTTGGTTCATTTCTTGAATAACTTCATCAGCCTTTTTTGCTAATTCCTCCAACCTTAGCTCTTGCTCTTTCTTCTTGATCTCCAAGGCAGCTAATTCGTTTTTTGTGTCTTGTAAATGAGTAACCATACTTCCCAGTTCACATTTAATTTTACTGTTATACCAAAGAACTCCACCAATACCTGCTCCAATTCCTAAAATAACTAATAATAAACCTAAAAGTAAAGTTCTCCATCTAATGTTTACTTTTTTCATCTGTCCCTTCAAGGGATTGATCCAAAATACTGTTAAGTCTTTTGGCTCTTTTGAAGGCATATATCCACCTCTAAAATGGTTCTTCTTTACTGGTTATCAAATTATAAAGCCGTTGGAGGTCATCATCTCCATAATATTCTATCGTTATTCTTTTTTTCCCAATTTTTACTTTGGTTGCAAGATACCTGGTTAAATTTTCTTCGATAAAAGACGTTGTGGATTCCTTCTCCTCATTTAAAGATCCTTTTTTCTCTTTAAAATCTACCGATAAGACAGGCTCATCATTTTCTGGTTTAATATTACGAATTATTTCTTCAATTTCACGAACGGTGAGTTTTTCCTGAATTATTTTTTCTGCTAATTGAATTTTTTTATCATGATTTTCAACAGCAAGTAATGCTCGGGCATGACCAAAAGAAATAACGTTTTTTTCAAGCATTTCTTGTAGCGTTTGAGGTAAATCAAGAAGGCGCAATAAATTGGCTATGGTAGGTCTCTTTTTCCCCAATCTTTTTGAAATATCTTCTTGGGTTAATTCAAAATCCATCATTAAACGGTTTATTCCCTTAGCAAGGTCTAAGGGATTTAAATCTTCCCTTTGTAAATTTTCAATTAAAGCAATTTCTAATCTTTTTTGTTCATCAACCTCTTCTACTATAACAGGAACAGTTGGCAAACCTGCTTTTTGAGCTGCTCGCCATCTTCTTTCCCCAGCAACTATTTCATATCCTATACCCTCAGACCTAACAATAATTGGTTGAAGAATACCGTGAATCCGAATCGATTCAGCAAGTTCTTCTAAGCTTTCATCACTCATTTGGAGTCGGGGTTGGAAGGGACTACTATGAATAAGTTGAATATCGATTTCCTGAATCGATCGTGAACCAAGACTTCCAACACCGGGAATTAGAGCATCAAGCCCTTTACCAAGACTTTTTCTTACCATCCCTTGTTAACACTTCCTTGGCTAAGTTAAGATATGCCACTGCTCCAGATGAATTACGGTCATAGGTAATTATTGGTTGCCCAAAACTTGGAGCTTCACTTAAACGAACATTTCTTGGAATAATAGTTTGAAAAACTTTATCTCCAAAAACCCTTTGTATCTCTTTGGCAACTTGTTGGGACAAATTAGTTCTAACATCATACATAGTTAATAAAACTCCAAAAATTTCAAGCTGAGGATTAAGTAAACTTTTTACAGCATTAAGAGTATTTAATAGCTGCCCCATACCTTCCAAGGCATAGTATTCACACTGAATCGGTATTAAAATTGCTTGAGCACAACTCAGCGCATTAATCGTTAATAATCCGAGAGAGGGTGGACAATCAATAAAAATATAATCATACTTGTCAATGACATTTTTTAAAGTTTCTTTTAATCGAAATTCCCTCCCAATCAAAGAAACCAACTCTACTTCTGCCCCGGCGAGTCTTATAGTCGTGGGCAATAACCATAAATTTGAAACTAATGATTCTTGGATCACATTATCAAGGGAATAATTAGATTCAGATGAAATTAATAAATCATATAAACATTTTTTAAGAAGTGACCGATTAATTCCTAAGCCACTGGTAGCGTTCCCTTGTGGGTCAGAATCAACTAATAATATTTTCAGACCCATTTGTGCTAAACATGAGCCGAGATTAATCGAGGTAGTGGTCTTACCAACTCCCCCTTTTTGGTTAGCTATTGCAATCACTTTTCCCATAAACAAAAATCATTCTAACATAAATAATGGCTTTATACATACCTAATAAGATTTATTTAAGTTAGTACTTTCAACACTAATATTTAATAAATGTAATATTTTAAATAAAATATTTTAATTGGAAATGACTTTATTTTATTTGCGTTGAGATTTGGCAATCGTGAGTTTATAAAGTAGTTATTTTGCCCCTCCCATTTTTTCAATTTCAACAGGTTTTATTGTATTAAATAATCTAAAGAAAAACAACCGTCAAATGATAAAATTTTATGATGTAAATACAGTGATAAGGAAAAAACTGTGGAATTAGACCCACCTTGTTGCTCTCTGACAACCCCCAACTGAAGAGAATTCTTTGAAAAATTTTTTAATGGTTGCATTTTTAATTTCCATCTTGGAAGGAGGTATAAGGGTAGGTTATCCCCTTTTTTAAATGGTGAAATTTACTTGAATTAACTTTTAACCTACTTCGCTTATTTTACTACAAATACTTTTCATAATTTTTTTGTACTATAAAGTATTTAATAATTCACACTAAAAGAAATTAAATCATATTTAAACATCATACACTTTCCTGGCAAAAATCATATAAGTGGTATGAGCAACCATACGATCATAAGGCCGAAATGTAATTGGATCAGGTTTATACTGGCGAAACATATTCTCCCAAACTTCTACCAAAATAAAGGGCAAT
>JAGPGC010000050.1 GCA_018056205.1 Candidatus Atribacteria bacterium
AACCAGAAGCTTACTGGTACCTTCTAATCGCTCAACCGCTAATATTTCCCCAACTCGCAAATCAATTTTTTGAAAATCTTCCATGTTTATTTCAGGGAGAGGCATTTTTATTCCTCCTTTTCTTTGTTTAATTCTCAAACCAGAATAACAAGTAATGAGTAATTATTTTAAATACCGCTCTCATCTTTACCTTCTCCCGTCAAAGGAGAAGTAATAAAAATCCTTAGATTCTTTCATGCCACACCGAGGGAGATAAGGTTATTAATCTCTATTCTATACAATCCTTGGAAAGAGAGGAATTGGTTTTTCCAGCTCAAAAAGATTTGGACGCTGATTCCATATAAACTCTTGGTTTAAACTTACCGAAGTTAGAGGAATCTTAAACCCTAATTGATTCCATAACTGAATAGCTGTTGAAGGCATAAAAGGATAAGTTACCAGGGCTAAAATTCGACAACTGTCTAATAAACAATACATTACTTGATTTAACTCCTCCCTCTTGTCCGCATCTTTATTAAGAACCCAAGGTGCTTTTTTCTCTATATAACGGTTGCAATAATGAACCAATTTCCAAATACTTTCTAAAGCTTGAGCAAAAGCAAATTTGTCCATATAATAGGTGAGCTTCCCTAATACTTCTTTCACAAGTTCACCCCATTCTTGCTCATTTAGATCATTAGGCTTGGGAACTTTCCCCTCAAAATATTTCCAAGCCATATTCAAGGTTCGATGAACAAGATTACCAAAATTATCGGATAGGTCGGAATTGGTTCGTTCCACCAAATTCTTTTCTGAAAAGTCTCCATCTAAGCCAAAACTCACTTCCCTCATAATAAAATAACGAAAGCGGTCAACCCCATATTTTTCAATCATGAGATAGGGATCAACCACATTTCCCCGAGATTTTGACATCTTTTCTCCTTCTACGGTCCACCAGCCATGAGCAAATATTCTTTTTGGCAAAGATAAGCCTGCTGCCAACAACATCCCTGGCCAAAGCACCGAATGAAAACGAAGAATATCCTTCCCAACTAAATGATGAACTGATGGCCAAAAAACATCAAATTTTTCAGAATTTTTTCCATAATCAACAACGGTTAAATAATTGATAAGAGCATCAAACCAAACATAAAGAGTATGTTTTTCATCTTCAGGGACTGGAATTCCCCAACTCAAACCGAGTCTTGAAATGCTCTGGTCCTTTAAGCCACTTTTAATAAAACTAACAATTTCATTATAACGAGCTTCAGGCATAACAAATTCAGGATGTGATTCAAAATAATTTAAAAGTGGTTTCTCATATCGGGAAAGGGCAAAAAAGTAGCTTTCCTCACGAAGTTTTTCAAGAGCCCGACCACAATCTGGGCAAACCAAACGATCATCAAGTTGGTTTTCCGGCCAAAAAGTTTCACAGGGAATACAATACCAACCTTCATATTCACCTTTATAGATATCCCCCTTTTTTTGGAGGGTGATAAACAATTCTTTTACTGTTTCTATATGCCTTGATTCTGTGGTCCTAATAAAATCATCATAAGAAATTCCCATCTTTTCCCAAAGTTCTTGAAACCGGAGGATGACTCGATTAACTAATTCCTGTGGCGTGATATTCTGGGCTGCGGCTGCTTTTTCGATTTTTTGACCATGTTCGTCAGTTCCGGTAACAAATAAGACTTTTTCACCCAACAATCGATGATATCGAGCGAGGATGTCAGCAGCACAGGTCGTATAAGCATGTCCAATATGAGGTATATCATTAACATAGTAAATTGGTGTGGTTATATAAAAACTATTTGAGTTCATGGTTATCCTCCGAATTTATCTTTTTCTGCCTTTCAAAAACCTTATAGTAAATGAAAATAATGAATTTTTAATCTAATTCTGATTCTTTAAAAACTCTGGGTTCCTTCACCCCTAAAAGAAAAATAAAAGCTATTAGGTTAATTACTAAAGAAACCAAGAAAACCTTTTGATAGCCATAAAAATCTGCTATTTTCCCACCAATAATTGGGGTAAAAAAAGACGGAAAGGTAGATATGAAATAACCCAAACCAATATACATACTTTTAAGTTCTTTACTACCAAAATCAATAAGAATGGCAATTCCTCCTACCCAAATAGCACTCCAATAAATACCAAAAAGGGCAAATGCCAAAAAGAAACCGACTGAACTCTTTACGATAATCGCTATCGAATTGCTAGCTAATAAAGAAATACATCCTAAAAGGAGCACGAATTTGTGACCTTTCCGATCACCCAATGGTCCCCAAATAAAATTACTCAAAGCTTGTGAAGCTAAAGAAACGGCATTATATCTTGCTATCATTGCATTTGGGACCTGCAAATTTTCTAAAGCATGTACCGTATAAAAAGATCCACCCATAACACCCATAGCCAAAAAAATTCTTGCTAAGGAAAAACTCCTAAAATTTGGGTCTTTTTTAAAGATATTTATAAGTGAGTTTAAATAATGAGAAGGAATTTCAGCCAGCTTTCCTTTTTCTTCACGAGTAAGAGCTAAAAAAAGGTAAGATACTAACATGGCGCTAATGGTAAGTAGAAAACAATATCCAAAATTCTGAGCAAAAGGATACTGAACAATAAAATTTTCAGCTAAACGGGAACCCCATATTCCCATCAGAGCTCCTACTCCATTCCCAACGGCAAAATAGGCTCCTTTTCGTGCCGGATCAATCACCTTCCCAACCATTTCCATCCATACCGGAGTAATGATTCCCATTGCACAAAAAGAAATAGCCAAAAGAAGAAAAAAAAGAGTAAGTGAAAAATCAATATTTATTTCAACCAAGTAAAAAGCGATTAAGGCAATCCCCAAATAGGGAAGCCTTTCCATCATGGTATATTTTAAAATAAAGGGTAGTTTTCGCTCTATTCGAGAGGAGTATAAACCGTTAAAAAGAGAGGGAATAGAAAGTCCCAAATAATAAAGAGCGGGTATTAAACCGATTTCAACGTTGGTTGCTCCAAGATTTCTGGCAAATAAAGGAAGTAAAGTAGTAATTGAAGCTACCGCCGTCCCTAAGCTGAAAAATGCATAATCCAGTGATCCAACTATAAAATTAAATGTATAATCTTTTTTAGTGAGCAATCAGATCCGCCTGCTTCCATGATTTTTTGTTGTTCATTCATCACTGCTTTTTTATTCTTTACTTTTTAGTAATTACTCGATACCGCTCTTAAATTCAATGTTTTCGATAATTTCTTTTATTCACAACTTTCATGCCAATTCTTCTCTTCACCCTTAAATCAACCTCATCATCAATTTCAATAAACTGAGTAAACAAACTATCTGTTCCCA
Source organism: Candidatus Atribacteria bacterium (assembly GCA_018056205.1). Classification (GTDB taxonomy): domain Bacteria; phylum Atribacterota; class Atribacteria; order Atribacterales; family Atribacteraceae; genus Atribacter. The sequence continues at coordinate 3,320 of JAGPGC010000050.1, forward strand.
ATTCATATCCACCAATCAAGTCGTTAAGTTTTAATAATTCAATAATGGTCATCTTCACCTTTTTATCACCTGGGATCAAAACAATCTCTCCTTGCCATAGATAAAAAAATGAACAAAACAACATTGTCTTTTCTATTTTTTAAATCATTTTATTCAAAAAATCCATTCTTACCATTCATTTCCCGAGCGATCAAGAAACCATTTGGTATAACAATTTGAATTTATTTCTTTTAAAAAACGTGAAGGCTTGCGTATAAACGAGGTTTGAGCTCGATTTCCTTCAGCTACGATTGGATAGCAAAGAAAAAGATAGTCTTTTGCCCGGGTACAAGCTACATAAAATAATCGGCGCTCTTCTTCAATATCCTCATCTTTTTCAATACTCCTCCCTGAAGGAAAACCTCCTTCACAAAGCCAAATTATAAATACCGCCGGCCACTCTAACCCCTTGGCTTGATGGACAGATGATAGAGTAACCTTTTCATCAGGGAGACCACCATCAATAATATTTTCCGCTTCCATTTCGCCTAAAAGTGCTAATTCGCTTAAAAAACCATCCAAAGACTTATACTGAGAGGCAAAATTAGCAAGTTCTTCAATATCTTGAAGCCGCTCTCGATAATCAGGATAATGAGTGGTTAAATATTCGTTATAATTCCCCTGGATAATCTTCTGAATCATAGTCCCCGGCTGAAAATCCACCTCTTCTAACTGGGCTAACAATTCTTCCAAAGTCAATAACCCATCCCGGGCTCCTCGAGAAATATTTTCTGGAATTTCCCTTTTCTGAATCAATCCCAGAGGATCAATTGATTCCCTAAAAAATTCCCAAATTTTTTCACTGGTTGCTTTCCCTATCCCAGGATATATTTTTAAAATCCGTTTCCAAGCAATTTCATCTCGAGGATTAGCAATAACTTTTAAATAAGCAATGATATCCTTGATATGTGCTTGTTCAAAAAATCGCAATCCAGAACGAACCTCGAAAGGAATACCTCGGCGAGTCAGTTCCATCTGGAGTTCCATGCTTTGATAATGGGCTCGATATAAAACCGCTACATCACGAAGTGAGTATCCGTTATCTCGAATCGTTAAAATTTGGGTGGCAACAAATTCACTTTGTTGCGCGGTATTTTTTGCGGGGACGACAATCGGTTTCTCACCAGATTTTCTGACCGCTTGTAAAGTTTTTTTATACTGTCGAGTGTTCTTAGAAATCACTTGATTTGCCAACGCGAGGATAGGCGGAACACTTCGATAATTAGTTTCTAATTTATAGAGCACACAATCCGGATATTTCTTGGGAAAATCCATTATATTAGCAAAATTGGCTCCTCGAAATGAGTAAATACTTTGTGAATCATCCCCAACTGCCAAAACATTTCGATGCTCACTGGCAAAAAAATCTACAATCTCCGCCTGGATAAGGTTGGTATCTTGGTATTCATCCACCAATACGTGATGAAAAATTTGAGCATATTTTCGTCGGGTAGCTTCATCTTTTTGGAAAAGTTCCCAAACATAACTTAATAAATCATCAAAATCCATACAATTCAATTCTCTTTTGCGGTTCTGATAAAGGGCAAAAATATGGCTGATATTTCCACTCCACTCTCTGAATTGAGGATAGTTCTTATCAATGATATCTTCTATTGATACCAGCGTGTTTCGGCAAAGATTGATTACCTGCATTACTACATCTGCTTTAGGAAAACGACGAGCTTTGATATCGACCCCTGACTGAAGAATACAGGCTTCAATCAGATCTTTTTGGTCTTCTCGATCTAATATAGTATAATTAAAGTCAAAACCAACCTTTTTCGCTTCTCGCCTTAGAATTAAATTCCCTATATGATGAAAGGTTCCTCCCCAGATTCGGTTTAAGGAAAGACCTAACAAGCACTCCACCCGGTGTAACATTTCCCGAGCTGCTTTATTCGTAAAAGTAGCTAACAAAATATTTTCCGGATTAACACCCTGCTCAATGAGATGGGCAACTCGATAAGTGATTGTCCTGGTTTTACCACTCCCTGCACCGGCAATGACCAACAAGGGACCCTCACCTGCAAAAACTACCTTGCGTTGCTCTTCATTTAGCTCTTTCTCATAGTCGATTTGAAAATATTTTGACTTATGAGAAGAAGGTTGATTTATTAAATTGATTTGATTAGAAGAAAAATCCATAAAAAACATTCCTCTACTTTCCTATTAAGTTCTTTTCTCAATTAATTTATGGATAGACCCTCATGTGGCTTTTAGCCGCACCACATGACAATGAAAACGTAGAGGGTCTATCCTCAAAGTTTTTAATCTTTTACGTATTTTTATCTTACGCCGTAGGCTGAAATCCTGTGTAGTTTACAGGATTGAATACTCTTCAGGACCTCGATTGAACTGCATCCATCAATACTGCACCAACTAAAAAAACAAAAAGAACAAAGGGACTTTGTCCAAAGAAAGTATCACTTTCTCCCAACCTTTTCAATACTTCACAAAAAGCAATAATAAGCAGTGAGCTTCCTAATAAAGAACTTAGGGTTCTGAGGAGACCTTTCCAATTTAAAACAAGTATTCCCATTAAAATTGAAATACCGATTACTCCCAAAAAGCTAAGGTAACTTAAAAAACGAATTAATTCGACCCACTCTGATAACCAGATCAAGGTATAAAATAAATTTAGGGTTATTATAAATCCGGAAAAAAATCTGCCCATAAATTCTCCCTTTTTTGAGGAAATCACCAGGACAGAAATAATAAGAGAAAGAATAATTGCCAACCAAAAAATGAATGATTTTGGTTCAAAAAACCAATGGTCTACAATATTTCTTGTCCATTTAACTGGATTGAGATTAAAAAGTAATAATCGTCCTATTATAAGAAAGAACAAAAAAGTTGAAATTACATAAAAAAGTTTATAGAATCTCTGAAAAAAGAAACCAATTATTATCCCCAAAAAAAGAAGAGAAAAAAAGAAAATATACCATCCCATCTGATAATTTAAACTTTTTAACCAGATATCAAGAAACACTCAACAACCTCCCATCTTAAAAATATGGTTACGAGTCTAAATAACATACTTTATGATTAGGTACCAGTTAAAAACCGTCTAAAATTGCCCGAAACCCTTCTTGTTGAAGAAAGAATAAGATTAATGAGAAATTTCGTTTTGAGTCAATAGAATCTTTGCTGCTTGTACCGAAACCCGAGCTAATTTTTTCTCGACTCCTTCAATTATCTTCTGATCGATATTCTCTTCATAATTACGATTAACTATCACCCCGCAGATAGCACCCGCTTTTAATCCAAAAACTCGGGTAATGGTAAAAAGAGTAGCCACTTCCATTTCATAATTTAAAATCTTTAACTTTTTCCATTCTTGAAAACTTCCTTGGAGCGACCGAATGACATAATTATTATAGGTATCATATCGTTCCTGGCCTGGATAAAAGGTTGAAGAGGTACAAGTAATTCCCGAATGATAATTATATCCCAATTGTTGCGCTGCTTGATTCAGAGCGAGAACTACGGAAAAATCAGCACAAGCCGGATAAGATATTGGAGCATAATGATCCGAAGTGCCATCCCATCTCACTGCTCCTTCGCTGATGATTAGATCACCAACCTGGATAAAATCTTGAATAGCTCCAGAAGTACCCACTCGGATAAAAGTTTGAATTCCTAACCTCGCTAATTCCTCAATAGCTATTGCCAGAGAGGGACCTCCAATACCAGAGGATACCACCAGTATTGTCTTCTTACCATCGTCAGCGACCACGCTTCGGTACTCCCTATGGAAAGCAACCTCTTGATAAGAACCGAATTCTTGGGCAATGGTTATAACTCTCTCTGGTGCCCCAGGAATAAGTGCGATAGTAGCACCCCTTAGGTCATCTTCTGTCAACGAGAGATGATAAGCATAATACTTCATCAGCTTCCTCCCTCCTATAAATCAATGTTCGTACAATTCCCTCATATCCTAACATAAAAAAGATAGAGACAGTAAATATTTAAAACAATCTTGAAAAAACAGTGATGAGTAAAAGTGAAAAAGGCACCCACCCCGTCACTACGTGACGCCCCTCCCAAGATGGGAATTGCTCCCCCTTTTCCCACTCAATCTTTACTTCTTAGGCTGTTTTGCTCCTCAGAATAACGAAAAAAGCCGTCACCCTGAGGCTTCGTATCCCGAAGCCGTGAGGGTCTCATCCTTTTACTTAAATCCTTTTCTCCCGCTCTCCCGCTCGATCTTTACTTCTCAGGCTGTTTTGCTCCTCAGAATAACGGCTAAGATAAGTTTTTTCATTGTCATTCGGTTCCCCACCGCGACATGAGGGTCTACCCTGAAAATACCTGAACGTTTTTTAAGGGAATTCTTTTAGAGCAACCAACAGGATCTCCTTCTGGGCTTTCACCCTCATCCTCACCT
>JAGPGC010000051.1 GCA_018056205.1 Candidatus Atribacteria bacterium
TTGAAAATCAGGAAATTTTATCTTTTTATTCATTGCTAAAACCTCCTTAAAATATATGAAATTACTCTAAATAGACATATTTTTTTATCTTTAATTGAAAACCATTATTTATAAAAAATCTTCCCCTCTTTATAATTAAAGAGGTTTGAATCCCAAGGGTGAGTAAAATGAATCGAATCTTTAGATTTATCTTTTTTCTGTGATAATCTTTTAGGAAAAATCATTAATAATGAACACCTATTCCCTAATAGTTTATAATATAGCTACAAACCATTAGAGTCTGACTGATATGGAAATCCAAGGACAAGTTGAAAGAATAACATTTTATAACAAAGAAAATGGGTATACTATAGCCCGATTGAAAATTCCTGGAAATCGGGATTTGATTACCATAGTGGGTAATTTATTTTCCATAATCCCCGGAGAGATTTTGAAGTTAAAAGGAGAATGGAAAAACCACCCAAAATATGGTGAGCAATTTCTGATTCAATCTTATGAATCCGTTGTTCCAGCATCAGTAAAAGGTGTTGAGAAATATTTAGGTTCCGGTTTAATTAAAGGTATTGGACCGGTAATGGCTAAAAGGCTAGTTAATAAATTTGGAAACGAAACACTGGAAATCATCGAAAATGATATTCAAAAATTAAAAGAAGTTGAAGGTATTGGAACTAAAAGAATCGCAATGATCAAAAAAGCTTGGGATGAGCAAAAGGATATTCGTAATGTAATGATTTTTCTTCAAGAATATGGAGTTAGTCCTTCTTATGCGGTGAAAATTTACAAACAATATGGACAGAACTCGATCAAAATCGTCCGAGAAAACCCTTACCGTTTAGCAACCGACATTTTCGGAATAGGTTTTGTTACAGCCGACCGAATTGCTCAAAAATTAGGTCTTCCTAAGGATGCTCCAGCCAGAATCGAAGCAGGTATACTTTATACTCTCAATAAATTTACTGAAAATGGGCATGTCTACGCTCCTTCTACTATGCTTTTATCCAAATGTCAGGACATTCTTGGAGTTGAAGAAAATGAAGCTAAAAAAGCTCTCATAAATTTATCCAGCCATGATGCTATTATCATAGATAAAATATCTGACAACAATGAAGCTGTCTATCTCACACCTTTCCATGTTGCTGAAACTGGAATTGTATTAATGTTAAAAGAGCTTATTAAATTCCCCAAACCTCTTCCTTTATTCCGTTTGGAAAAAACTCACCAAATTGTTTCAAGAGAATTAGGTATTAACCTGGAAGAAAGTCAACAACGTGCATTACAAGCAGCGTTGGAGAAAAAAGTATTGGTCATAACTGGTGGACCTGGAACAGGAAAAACGACTTTGATCAAAGCGATTATTTGTATGTACCAAAAAATGAGCCATTCCATTCTTTTAACCGCTCCAACCGGTCGAGCTGCCAAACGAATGACTGAAGCTACCGGCTACGAAGCTAAAACTCTTCATCGTCTTTTAGAATATTCTCCTAAAGACGGCCAGTTCAAAAAAAATAGCGAAAACCCATTGAACGCTGATGTATTTATTATAGACGAAACCTCCATGATTGACACAATTTTAATGTATCACTTTCTCAAAGCCATTCCTTCAAATGCTACTCTAATTCTGGTAGGAGACGTTGACCAGTTACCCTCAGTAGGAGCTGGAAATTTACTACGGGATATTATCGAATCCGGTGTTATTCCTACCGTTCGTCTTACAAAAATCTTTCGTCAAGCTCAAGATAGTTTGATTATTTCTAATGCTCACCGCATTAATGATGGAAAATTTCCTATACTTGATTACTCGCCTGGTAAACTTCAGGATTTTTATTTCTTTCCCTGTGATGAACCGGAAAAAGCCTTAAAAACTATTCTCGATCTCTGTTATCAAAGAATTCCCAAAACCTTTGGCTTCCATCCTTTGGATCATATACAAGTCCTTTCTCCCATGCACCGAGGTTTAGTGGGAGCCGCTAATCTAAACTTGGAATTACAAAAAATCCTTAATCCCTCACCTAAAGTTGAAATCAATCGAGGGGGAAATGTTTTTCGAATTGGAGATAAAGTGATGCAAATCCGGAATAATTACGATAAAGACATATATAATGGAGATATTGGTCAAATTACGAAAATTGACCATGAAATACAAGAAATTACTATTAATTTTGAAGGGAGGGAAATAAATTACGAATTCTCCGAACTGGATGAAATTGTCCTGTCCTATGCAATTTCTATCCATAAATCTCAGGGGAGTGAATATCCAGCTATTCTTATTCCAATTCTCACTCAACATTATATGATGTTACAAAGGAATCTTCTCTATACTGCTATTACTCGTGGCAAAAAATTAGTCGTTTTGGTAGGTAGTAAAAAAGCAATTGCAATTGCTGTTCGAAATAATCAACCTCTCAAAAGATATACTCTACTAAAGTCTCGCCTTCAAACTGCCTTTAACTAAAAAATTAAATTAACTCGCATACTGCAGTTTGTTTATATAAATTTAGGGAGCTGAAAGACTTAGTAAGTTTCGATTTTTCTCAGTTCATTCAAATCCTCCTTTGTCCAATTTTAGCAATGGCTAGAAGGTTAATTTTCTAGTAAATATTTTTATTATCAGCTGGTATCATACAGTAGTATGAAGGCCTATCTTGAAAAATACCGGAACGTTTTTTAAGGTAATTCTTTTGGAGCAACCAACCAGGATCTCCTTCTAGGCTTTCACCCTCATCCTTACCTTCTCCCATCGAGGGAGAAGGAACTATTTCATTCTTTTATTTATTTTTTTCCCTCGCCCCTTGGTGGGAGAGGGTCGGGGTGAGGGGGGATACCTATTTTCATCTTCATGTGGTGTGGCTTAAGCAATATGAAGGTCTATGCTGAATTATTTTAAAAAAATGTTAATATAATGAATCATGGAAAAATTTCTTTCCATTTTTTTAAGACCAAAAATCAGATGGCTTTTTATAATTTCCTTAATTTTTCTCCTATGTACATCCTCGTGTTTTGCTCAAAAGCAAGAGTGGCTTATTGATTATTTATCTAAAGAAAAAGGATTAACTAAATATTCTTACCAAGTCGTAGCCATTTATCCCCATGATCCTCAAGCATTTACTCAAGGCCTAATATTCGACGAAGGTTTTTTATATGAAAGTACCGGATTGTATGGTGAATCAAGTTTGAGAAAGATAAACCTCGAAACCGGAAGTGTTATCCAGGAAAAAAAGATCGATGAGATTTATTTTGCCGAAGGCCTAACGCTCTTTAATAATATTCTTATCCAATTAACCTGGAAATCTCATATTGGTTTTTTATACAAAAAAGACAATTTTGAGTTTATCGGTTCTTTTGAATTTCCTTACGATGGCTGGGGAATTACTCACAACAATAATAATTTAATAGCCAGTGATGGATCAGAAAATCTTCGTTTTTTTGATCCTAATAACTTTTTATTAACCAAGGAAATAAAAGTACATTTAAATGAGATGAAAATAAAACAACTTAATGAATTAGAATTTATCAACGGAAATATTTACGCCAATGTTTGGCACACTGATCTAATCCTGATTATTAATCCTACTAACGGTGAGGTAACTGGTTGGATTGATTTAACCGGTTTAGAGGAAGAGAGCGATTTATTGGAAAAGGTTCTCAATGGAATAGCTTATGACCAAAGTAACCATCGCTTCTTTGTCACCGGAAAACACTGGCCTCATATGTACGAATTAATGTTAATCGAAGAAAGCGTTGAAAATCAACAGTGAGTCAATAACCCGATAAATATAAAACCAAATAGGTAGCAAAAACTGATACGATTACAGTAAAAATAATCTCTTTCCTAAACCAGGAAAAGAGGATTGCCGCAATAATTCCAGCGGCTGCGGCTAAAGGAAATCCTGGAATTGCCATAACCGCTCCAGGAAGAATCAGAGTTCCTAATACTGCGTAAGGTATAAATCTGAGAAACTTTTTGATAAAACTAGGTAGGTTCCATTTTGATATAGTCACAAAAGGAAGATAACGAGGGAAAAAGGTGACTACCATCATACCTACAATCAATAATATAACGTTCATTGAACCTCTTCCTCCACGTCTTGACCCATTAGAAGAGCTCCTAAAGCAGCCGCACTGAAAATAGCAATAATAATATTCCAACCAGTGGAAAAAATATTTAGCCAGGTGAGGAGTGAATGAATGAATCCACTAATACCGGCAGTTATAGCAGCTGGATAGAATTTTTTCGCTTCAGGAATAAGCAAAGCTATAAAGAGTGCATAAAGAGTAATTCCCATACTGGCTTGTATAATGGGGGGAATAATGGCTCCGAATAAATATCCGATAACCGTTCCTCCCACCCAGCTAATATAAGCAGAATATTGTAATCCGAGAATAAAATGCGTTTTCTGGTCTTGTTTTTGAGTTGAAAAATAAGCAAATGATTCATCAGTCACTCCAAAACTGATAAAAGGAAGCCAGCGATGATCATTGATGGGGAAAAGGGTTGATAGATAGGAACTCATTAAAAAATGTCGAAAATTCATAATAAAAGTAATAGTTATGATCTGGAGGTGAGTTACTCCCAGAGATATTAACTGTAAAGCCATGAATTGACTAGCACCGGCAAATACTAGAGCAGAAAAAAGAAATGATTCCAATAAGGTTAAACCAGTTGCCTTGGCTAATAATCCGAAAGTTATTGCAACTGGTATATATCCGATAAAAATAGGAAGTGATGCCAAAATTCCCTTTTGTAACTCAATGGAATGATCTTTTTTTAAAGAAAAAATGTTGTTTGCCATCATGAGCATGAGTATAATGGGAACCAATAAGAAATATCAATATCGAGTGAGGGGGTTATTATAAATTTTTGTTCTAAATTACTTGGAGGGAAAACTATGAACGAAAAGGAAAGAGTAATAAATGCTATCGAATTTAAAGCCATTGATAAAGTTCCTTACCACTTGGATTTCACTGTTCCAGCCCGTAATAAAATGATCCAATACTTGAATGACCAAAATTTTGAACAAAAAATCGGCAATCATTTAGCTTTTACCAAGGCGTTGCCTCCCGATGCCTTTCAAGAAGAAAAACCAGGATTTATCCGAGATGAATGGGGGGTAGTATGGAATCGTACTATTGATCCGGACATTGGAAATCCTATTCCAGTATTCTCTCAGCCTAATTTAAAAGGCTATACCTTCCCTAATCCAGATGATCCCAGGCGTTTTCAAACATTGCCGGCTTTTTTAGAAAAAAATAAAGATAAATTTTGTATTTTAAAAATGTCCTATTCACTATTCGAAAGGACCTGGTCATTACGGGGAATGGAAAATGTCCTTACCGATATGATTACTAACCCCGAATTTATCGAAGATTTAATGGATCATATAACTCAATATAATCTAAGAGTTATATCGAAAGCTCTTGATATTGGATTCGACGGAGTTTATTTTGGTGACGATTGGGGATGGCAGAGAGGGCTGATTATGAGTCCAGCTATGTGGAGAAAATTTATAAAACCTCGAATGGAGCAAATGTATTCCTTAATTAAAAAGAGGGGGAAAAAAGTCTTTCTCCATTGTTGTGGTAAAGTTGATGAATTATTTCCCGATCTTGTTGAAATTGGTTTGGATGTATTCAACCCTTTTCAGCCAGAGGTCATGGATATCTTCGCAATTAAAAAACAGTATCAAGGTAAATTATCATTTTATGGAGGAATCGGAGTTCAAAGTTTACTTCCTTTTGGAACAGTTTCTGAAGTAAAAAGAGGAGTCCAAAATATCTTAAACGAAATTGGTAAAGATGGTGGGTATATTGCCTCCCCTTCTCACGCTATCCCAAAAGATATTCCCTGCGAAAATATTATAGCCATGTTGGAGGTACTCAATAATCAATAAAACTTTATTTTGTCTTGGACAATCCTATGATTTGAGGTACTTTTAATTGTATTTATTTTTTTATCCTTCATTTCACGTTTAGTTGATTTCAGTGAAAATTGAGATGAAACTAAGAAGTTATCAAAACCAAATTCACCAGTAAACTTTTTTAAATTAATGTTTCTATTTTTTACCTTAGCAGGTAAAAAATTCATGAAAAACAAATCTTCTTTTTTCATTGTTATTTTAACAATTATTTTATTTTTAGAGATAATTAGTAGTATCTCCTTTGCTCAACCCATAACTTTTATCCTTATCTATGTAATGATACCCATTATTATCTTGGTTTAATAAGGTATGTGGTTTCATGTAAATAAATTCCAATTCAGGTTTAAATGGGCAGATTGATCTTCTTAAGACCTGTTCTTGATCGTATATTTACTATCAAAAAACCATTCCCTTCACACTGGTGATGTATATAAGAACCTGGGTATATAATAAAATGATTAAACTGATAAAAAATTAATAATTTCATAAATATAATTTTGACTCAAGATCATTAAAACATTTTGGTTTTTAAATAAATTTTCATCCTTTGATTTCTTGAAATATACCTTTTTCTGCAAATACCTTTGGATCGTAGATCTTCACACCTTGAACCACTCGATGAATAATCCCGGTTTCACTGGGTGAATCAGGTCTGAATCCAAGTTGGAGTGATTTAAATAAGCCCAGTAATTGCCCAAAAATGACATATACCGGTGGAGTTAGAGCATCGGGGAGAACTGGTTGGGAATCCACACTGATATCAATTACCTCATCTCCATAACGACGGACTTCATCATCCAATGCCTGTCCAATGAGAATGGTCATTTTTCCTAGCTCTTGGCGTCGGACCTCATTTAATAATTCGATTTCATAACGACGGACATAGGGATCGGAAGCAAGAAAAGCGATAATGAGGGTTTGTTTATTAATTATTGCTTTCGGTCCATGGCGTAAATCGAGGAAGGTATTATAGCTACACATGACCCGCCCGTTGGTTAGTTCCTGAAGCTTAAGATGGGATTCCATAGCGGTTCCATAGTGACTTCCACTTCCCAAAAAAACAGCTCTTTGAAAGTCACTTTCGGCAACTTGCTTGGCAATTACAGGTGCTACTGAGAGGATGTGTTTCCCCGCACTAACCAATCGAAAGAGTACTTTTTTATAATCTTCAGGAGAATTAACCTGAGAACAAGCCTGGCCAGCAATCACCATATTGCTAAAGGAAGCGGTCATAGCCAACCCCCGGTCATTGGTCTTTTCATCGAGACAGATTACCAGACTATTGGGATTTTTCTTAGCTCTTTGGGCTAAACTGCCCTTCTGATTACAGGTAATTACCAGGTGATGAATGACATCGGAATACTGATTAGCAATCTCATAAGCACCAATACTTTCTGGGCTATCTCCCGAACGAGCAAAGGAGATCATGATCGGGTTGGTCTGAGTAAAGTATTCATTGGGGTGGGTTACCATCTTTCCGGTTGAAACCACTTGAACTGGAACAAGAAACCTCTGACGGTATAACCCTTGTAAACAGTATCCAACAAATTCTGAGGTTCCAGCACCAGCTAAGTAGATGATACTCTTTTTCTTTTCGGTTAAAAAGTTAAAGAGGTCGATCAAATCTTGACGGTACTTAAATATTCTTTCAGCACTCGAAGCCCATAAATCAACTTGAGAATGGATCTCTTGAGGAGTATGTTGAATACCCAGAACTTCCTTTTGGTGGTCATCAAGAGAAATTAATTC
>JAGPGC010000052.1 GCA_018056205.1 Candidatus Atribacteria bacterium
GACTCGATCAGGGAATCGGTATACTTTATCCTCGAGAGAAGGACACTCTCGAACTGGCGAACTATCGCTAAAATGATAAAGGAGAGGAGAACGGTTAAAATTCTTCCGGATTATTTCACAGGTATTTTCATTAGTTCGAGTAAGATAAACTGAGGGTCCTTTAAAAACCCGAGGAATACTCTCCCAAGAGAAACAAAGAGGTTGTTCATCACTTTTTTGTTCATCACATTTTTTATAATCAATGGTTCTTTTGTCGATCCGCGGTGGAGTACAAGTATTTAAGCGACCGGTTACCATTCCTTTTTGGCGAAGAGATTGGCTAAGATGGTTAGCGGGGAATTCTCCCTGACGACCAGCCGGATAACTGATTTCTCCAATCTTGATTACTCCATTTAAAAAAGTACCAGTTGCTATTACAACAGAATGGCAACGAAATTGCATACCATGAAAGGTTTGAATTCCTGAGATTTCCCCATTAGAATTTAACATTAAATCGGATACTTCCCCTTGGAAGATTGATAACAAGGGTGTTTTCTCCAAATATTCACGGATGATGAAGCTGTATCGATCTCGTTGGGTTTGGGCACGGAGAGTTTGAACAGCAGGGCCTTTGCCGATGTTAACTTTTTTGATATGGAGAGTACACTGGTCAGTTACCTTGGCCATCAAACCGCCCAGTGCATCGATTTCCATAACCACTTGTCCTTTCCCCGGACCGCCAATTGCTGGGTTGCAAGGCATAAGAGCTATATGGTGAATAGAACTGGTGATCAGAAGGGTCTTCAAACCCATAACCGCGGAAATATGGGCAGCTTCCGAACCAGCATGACCTCCACCAACGACAATTACATCATAATCTAAATTCATAAAAACATCTCACCTTTCAGTCGTTATCAAAAAATAGCTTTTTGAGGCTCCTTGCCCAATTTCTATTATCAAGAAATATTTCTGGAAAGAAAGTTTAACATTTCAGTTATTAATTGTCACTTTTTAAGAAGGAAGAAATATATGTTGAACTGGGAAGCATTATGATAAAATGATAACCGATTGAATACCTCCCTTCTTTTATTGTTCCTCTAGCATAAAATAGGATGGTGGATACTGAATGTTAATAGTGGTTCATGGTGGAATTTATGTTGAAGAAATTCCGGAAATTGCCGATGCTTTAAAAAAAGCCTGTTTAATTGGTAGTGAAATTTTACAAAAAAAAGAAGCGGTAGATGCAGTAGAAGAAGCAGTGAAGGTTTTGGAAGATGATCCCCGGTTAGATGCTGGGACTGGTTCCTATCCAAATTTATTGGGTGAAATTGAAATGTCGGCCAGCATTATGAAAGATGATCTGTCTGGTGGTGGGGTAGCAGCTATCAAGAATATTAAAAATCCTATATCAGTTGCCCGAGGAGTAATGGAACAAACCAAGCATGTTTTGTTAGTCGGTGAAGGTGCGAATCTTTTCGCCAAACTTTTAGGATTTGAGCCCTATAATCCAGTAACTGAACTCACCGTGACTACCTTGCGCAAGGCTATTGATATTGCCGCGAAAGAAAAGAATTCAATTTACCATTATTATTTGGAACGAGCCCGGCTACGTCTGCAATCGTTGGAATTAGGAACAGTGGGTTCAGTTGCAATAGATAGAACCAGGCGAAAAGCAGCAGCAACTTCAACTGGTGGTATTGAAATGCAACTTCCCGGACGAGTAGGAGATTCTCCTTTGATTGGTTTGGGAAACTTTGCTGGAGAGTGGGGTGCAGTATCAATGACTGGCGCTGGTGAGGGGATTATTAAATTGGGTTTGGCTCGGAAAATTGCCGATTGGATGGAAGCATGTGATGCTCAAAGTGCAGTTGACCGAGGCATGGCTTTAGCAAAGAAACATAAGGTAGTTTGTGGGGCTATTGCACTCAGTTATCGAGGAGAGATGGGCATTGGAAATAATGGCGGGAAAATAAGTTATGCTTACTGGAGAGATGGGATGAAAGAACCATGCACCTATAAGGATAGTCAATGAAAGAAGTTAAACCCATTCTTATTGATTTTTAAGTCTTGACGTATAGTTCTGGTATGCTATAATCCCCATCAGGAAAAACGAGCGGGAATAGCTCAGCTGGTAGAGCTCCAGCCTTCCAAGCTGGTTGTCGCGGGTTCGAGTCCCGTTTCCCGCTCCATTTTTAATAAAGAGACTTCTTTTTCCTCAAAAAAGCTGCTTAGGAATAAATAAATCACTTTTTCTAAAATATCAATTTTTTATTTTAAGTTTTTTTGATCTAAAACAAGGTGATAGCTTTTTACTGTTGGTAATGTTTTTAAATTTTGAAATCTTATTTATATTTCCAAAGAAATTAAGGTAAACTATAAAATATGAATTAAGTGAAAGGTAAGGGAGGTGTTAATTTTGAAAGTTAAATGGGGAGTAATCGGAGCTGGTGGCATTGCCCGTAGAAGAAGTATTCCTGAAGTGATAAAGTTTTCTGAAAAGAGTCAAATCGTGGCATTAATGGATATATCAGCTGATTTAGTAAAGGAGACCGGGAAACAATTTGGGATTGATCAATGTTACACCAAAGTTGAGGAAATATTAAAACAGGATATAGATGCTGTTTACATTGCTTCACCAGTTTTTGAGCATGAAAAACAAGTAGCAGCCGCTTTAAATGCTGGAAAACATGTTTTGTGCGAGAAACCAATGGCTTTAACGCTTGATCAGACCGAAAATATGATTGCTTTGGCAGAAAAGAAAAACCTGAAAATTGGAGCAGCTTTCATGATGCGCTTCAATGTCTACCATCAAAAGATAAAGCAATTAGTTGAAGAAAATCAGTTAGGTCAAATTGTTTATGGTCGAGCTCAGTTGACTTGCTGGTATCCACCCATTCCGGGTGCTTGGCGACAAAAAAAAGCAACAGGAGGTGGGGGTGCTCTGATCGATATGGGTTGCCACTGTATTGACCTCTTAGAATGGATTATTGGTCCCTGCTATGAAGTGGCAGCCTTTGTCGATACGATTACTCATTCTTATGAGGTAGATGATACCTCAACTATTCTTATGAAATTTAAAAATGGAGCCCAAGGAGTTGTTGATAACTTTTTCAACATTCCTGACCAAGCTGCAAAAAATATGTTGGAAATATACGGAACCAAGGGTGCGGTGATCACTCATAATACCATCGGCCAAGACTCAGCCGGTAAAATGTGGCTTTATCTTGAATCGGGGGATAAGGAATACTCTTCCCAGCAAGCTCGTACTCAGGATGCCTATCAAGAAATATTTTTAGAACCAAAATCCATGTATGCCCAAGAATTTGATGCCTTTAGTGATTGGATTCAAACCGGGAAAAAACCGATTATTAGTTATGAAGCTGGAGTTCGCAACTTCAAAATCATTGAAGCAGCTTATCAGTCATCAAAAGAAAGGAAAGCAATTGTTATATGAAATAATGGACCTTAAAAGTTGTTTGTTAGAAATTGATGGTTGACTTTTAAGTACCCAAGTGTTAATTTATGAATAAATAAAATTGAATAGATGCTCAGTGGGGAGCTCCATAGTGCGGGGCTGAGAGGAAAGCGCGAGCTTTCGACCCCTCGAACCTGATCTCGGGTAATGCCGACGTAGGGATGAGGAAAAAGTTGATAACCACCCGCACTAAATCGGGTGGTTTTTATTTTTATATGCTAAGGATAGGAAATGAAAAAAAGTCATTCAATCCGATTATTTACTTTTACTGCATTTTTTGCTGCCTTGGCGGTTTTGGGGTCGTTTATTCATTTTCCCATCGGACCGGTGAAGGTTTTCCCCTTTCAACATGCTATCAATGTAGTAGCTGGAATTATGATCGGTCCTTGGTACGGGATGATCGCTGCTTTTTTAGCTGCCTTGATTCGGTTGATGTTAGGTACTGGGACAATATTTGCTTTCCCGGGAGGAATTCCAGGAGCTTTTGTGGTAGGAATACTGTATCACCATTTCGTTCCTAAGGATTGGATAGCCTTTTTTGAACCAGTTGGGACGGTATTGATAGGTGCCACAGTCAGTGCTTATCTGGTTGCTCCTTGGATGGGGATGACGGCTACTCTTTCCTTTTTCCAGTTCAGCTTTCTCATAAGTTGTTTTCCCGGCAGTGTGATTGGATATTTATTGATCAAAGTTTTAAGAAAGCTACCCTGGCTCAACGTCAAAATATTCAATGGTGGTGAATAAAAAATGGCAAAAGAAGCAGTTTCAATTTCACCAGTAAACCGAAATCTAACTGGCTTAGATTTCTTTCTTTTATGGTCAGGTGCAGCTATATCAATGGCTGAAATATGGGCTGGTGGAATGCTGGTTGCACTGGGTTTTTGGGGAGGGGTATTGGCTATTTTAATTGGACATATAGTGGGAAATATACCTCTCAGTTTGGGAGGAGTCATTGGAAGTGAATGGGGTATATCTTCCATGTTTTCTATTCGTGCTGCCTTTGGGCGGATAGGATCTTACCTTGCTTCATTTTTTAACATTGTTCAACTCTTAGGTTGGACAGCAATTATGATAATTATCTGTGCCCGATCTATGGATGTTATCAGTATTAAGATGTTTGGGTATAACAATCGTTTTTTATGGATCCTCATCGCTGGATTGGGAAGCACAGTTTGGGCAATGGTAGGCCACCATTGGTGGAAATGGATACAGCGGATTGCCGTGATTGCGTTAGGAGCCTTATGCCTGGTGATGACCTATGTGGTAATGACTTTTGCTCCTCTCTCTTATCTAAAAAACATCATTGCGGATGGATCGCTACCCTGGGCTACCGGATTTGACATCGTGATTGCTATGCCAATTTCCTGGCTTCCCCTGGTTGCTGATTATTCCCGCTTTGCCATAAACCCTAAAAGTGCTTGTCGAGGAACTTGGTGGGGTTATTTTTTAGTAAGTTCCTGGATGTTTTTTTTGGGCTTTTTTCTATCATTAGCTACTGGACAAAGCGACCCAATCCCTGGTATGGTTGCTATGGGTTTTGGAGTCATAGCTTTTATGGTGGTTCTCTTCTCAACTATAACTACTACTTTTTTAGATATTTATTCAACGGCAGTTTCTTTTATGAATATTAAACCAAGAGTGAAAGAAAAATTAGCTACTTTTATTTTTGGAGTTCTTGGTACGGTACTGGCTCTTTTTTTTCCGGTTGATCGATATGAAAGTTTCTTGTATTTTATTGGGTCAATTTTTATTCCTTTATTCGGAGTAGTCCTTTTTGACTATTTCTTTTATCGAAAAAGAATTATTGAAGTCCATCAACTCTTACATCAAAAAGAATATGACTTATTAGCTATATTAGCTTGGGTTGGCGGATTCATCATTTATGAGCTATTCTTAAATTATTTACCCATTTTTAGTGCATCACTTCCCAGTCTTTTTGCTGCTGGTGGAATATATTTGGGGTTAAAAAAATGGACAACAATATAATTCATCATTGTGCTTCATTACTTCCTATTATTCGCCAAAAAAAGCCTCTTATTCACCATATAACCAATATGGTGGCTGCTAATGACAATGCTAACGTAACTTTGGCAGTGGGAGCTTCACCAGTTATGGCACTTTCGAAGTTAGAAGTTAAAGAAATGGCAGCTCAAGCCGATTCCTTGGTTTTGAACTTAGGAACGTTAAATCCGGATATTGTGGAGAGTTGCCGGTTAGCAGGAAAAGTAGCCAATCAAAAGGGAATACCCGTTGTCCTAGATCCAGTTGGAGCAGGAGCTACTCAATATCGAACCAACTCCGCCAAAGAAATTCTTTCTGAAATTAAAATATCCATAATACGGGGGAATGCTGGTGAAATATCCGCTCTTATGGGTGATCCACGATTTATCAGAGGAGTTGATATTTCCTCAACAGTGTCCTCTATTTCAAATTTAGCTCGGAAAGCCAGTCAGCGTTACCGAGCAGTAGTAGCAGTAACCGGGAAGGTTGATTTTATTAGTGATGGAATTCGGCTTATTTCAGTTCATAATGGTCATCCTCTACTAACGGTTCTTACTGGGACGGGATGTATGGCATCTTCTCTCTGTGCAACCTTTGCTGCGGTCGAGAGGAATCATCTCGTGTCATCAGCTGCTGCTCTTGGATTCTTCGGGGTTTGTTCAGAGATAGCAGCAAAAAAGGTGGAAGGTCCAGGGCTTTTTCATCAGGTTTTATTTGATGTTATATACAATATGGATATGGAAACTTTAGCTTCATATTTGCGTGTTGAGGTGGAATTATGATTGATTATTCTTTATATGTTATTACCAATCGTGATTTACAGAGAAATCGATCTACCATCGAGGTGGTTGAGGAAGTCATCCGGGGAGGGGCTACGATTATTCAATTACGAGAAAAAAACCTTTCAACTCGAGTCTTTTTCGAAAATGCCCTCACTATTAGAAAAATAACCAAACCAGCAGGTATTCCATTGATCATTAATGACCGAATGGATATCGCTTTGGCAGTAAATGCTGATGGAATACATTTGGGTGAAGAGGATTTACCTTTGAAATATGCTCGGAAAATTGCTCCTCATCTCATTATTGGTTATTCAGCTGATTCTGTCCTTGATGCTCAGCAGGCTGAAAAGGATGGAGCCGATTACTTAGGAGTTGGAAGTGTTTTTCCAACCACCACAAAAGTTGACGCTGGTCCAGCCATTGGTATCCAACGATTGAAGGAGATTAAGAAATCCGTTTCGATACCAGTCGTTGCTATAGGTGGGATTAATTTAACTAACCTTCCGGAAGTAATTAAGGCCGGAGTTGATGGCGTGGCAGTGGTTTCAGCCATAGTTGCTGATGCTTCTCCTTTTCAAGCAGCCAAACATTTTCGGTTCACAATTGATTCTTTAAGAAAGGAGAAAGATGTCAACCCTAACTGATATCGGGGAATTTGGGCTTATCGATTTAATCAAAAAAAAGTTTACTCCTTACGGTTCTGAAATTGTGGTTGGAATTGATGATGATTGTGCTGTCGTAATGGGGAGAGAAGGGTTATATACCCTTTATACCTGCGACTCACAAGTGGAAGGATCTCACTTTATAACCAATTTGGTTCCTCCCTATTTGCTTGGTCAAAAGATCTTATCGGTAAACTTGAGTGATATCGCTGCTATGGGTGGTACGCCACGATTTGCACTTTTATCCTTAGTTCTTCGTTCTAATATTTCAGTGGAATGGATAAATACTTTTTTAGAAGGGTTTCGCTGTAAGGCCAAACAGTATGGTGTTGAGGTTATCGGAGGGAATCTGGCTCATACTAAAGGTGAGTTAATATTAGATGTTACTCTGGTTGGTGAAGTAAAGAGAAATCGACTTTTGCTTCGGAATCAAGCTCGAATTGGAGATTTGATTCTGGTGACGGGTTTCCTGGGTGATGCTGCCGCTGGGCTTAAAATTCTTTTAGAAGAACAAAAGGTAAGTACAGCAAGGGAACAATATCTTTTAAATCGTTATTTTTTGCCTGAGCCGCGAGTGGAGGTTGGTAAAGTATTATCTCAAAGTGGGAATAGAATGGCACTTATTGATATATCTGATGGTTTTGCCCAGGATTTAGGACATATTTTAAAACAGAGTCGAGTTGGTGCGGTTG
>JAGPGC010000053.1 GCA_018056205.1 Candidatus Atribacteria bacterium
TTGTCAAGGTACGTATTCTAGGTTTGAAATAGTTCAAACTCAGAAAATTATTCAATAATTTTTTCATGATACCAAGGTTATACTTATCTAACCGAGGATGAATTTACACATAAAAAAGGACTTGATCTAAACACCTTGACATAAAATTTGCTAAATGATATTATTTTTTTGCTTATATTGTTAATATTATATCATTTTTTGAGATATTTTCTTCAATTAATAGCTGCTATAATCCAGGAGGTGATATAAATATAGCATAAAATAATTAGTTAAGAGTAAAAGTTAAAATTTTGTTTAATAAGGAGGAAAAGAACATGAACAGCTTTAAGGTTAGTATTTGGATCATTGTAATTTCTATACTTATAGGGAGCTTTGCTATTGCTTCAGCTGAGGAAGATGTCATTAAAGTTGGAGTTATGTACAGTCTTACCGGTACCGGAGCACCAACAGGAAAAGTTCAGAATGAAGGAGCACTTCTTGCTGCTAAGGAGGTTAATGAAGCTGGGGGAATAACAATAGGGGATAAAAAGTACAAAGTTGAAGCAGTTGTTCGAGATGATGAAACGAAACCGGATGTTGCAGTTCGTAGGTATCGAGAATATATTGAGGAAGGAATCACGACCTTAGTAAGTGGAACCTTTGCGCACGTTAGTACTGCTATCAATGAGCAAGCATTAGACGGAAGCGCATTTGTGATGATTACGAATTCAATTGAAGAAGCTGTATTCCGCAAGGGAAATAAAGCTCCTTTCTTTTTAACATCCCAGGGCGCCGTGGATGCAATAGGTCGTATGACCTCAGAGTATGTAATTGAAACTTTTAAACCAAAATATGTCATCGCTTGTCTTCCTGACTATGCTTATGGTCAAGGAGTCGGTGTCGGGATGAAGCAAGTTTACGAGAAACACCCTGAAATTAAAATAGAATTTATATGGACTCCAGTAGGAACCCCTGACTATACTTCTTATATACTCAAGATAATAGAATCCAAGCCCGACGTGGTTCAGATGGGTCAATGGGGCACCGATGGTATTGAAATACTAAAACAAGCCTACGAACTAGGATTAAGTAAGCATACGAAAATCTTTTACAATGCGATTGTAGAAAGTATTGCTGCAGGCATTCCACCCGAGGCTCTTAATGGTGTTGCTATGGGAATGTGGCTTTACCATGATTTAAGCGAAATTAAAGAGAAGGATCCAGAAACATTCGAAAACGCTGAGAGGATACGTGCAGCCTTCATGAAAGAATATGGTGAACAACCCGATGTTATGGCTGCCTATGCTTACATAGGAATGAAGGAAACTCTCCGGGCTATAGAAGTTGCTCAATCAACCGATCCTGCAAAGATGTACCAAGCATTAATGGAAAATCCAAATTTCATGAGTTTCAAGGGACCAGCTTATTGGCGTCCTGATGGACGACCTTTTTATAAGTACGCTTACTTTGTTGGTGAAGGAAAAGGGGCTGAAGGGCGTATTGACAAATGGGATTTTGCTAAAATTACCGATTTCTTTGAAACCGATGTTCTATGCTTACCATTGTCAGAAATGGGTTATGAGTAATAGATAGGGTTTACGAGGCTCCCTTTTTAAAGGGAGCCTCGTATTTTTGTTTAAGAAGAAGTTGGATAGAGGAGGCTAATAATACAGATGAGTTTATTATCAACGAGTGGATTGGTCAAGCGTTTTGGAGGTTTAATTGCGGTTAATGATGTAAACCTCTCTATAGAAGAAAACGAAACCTTAGGAATTATTGGACCAAATGGTTCAGGGAAAACTACTCTTTTTAATATATTAACGGGTTATTTTCTTCCAACATCGGGTAAAGTATTCTTCCAAGGTCGTTATATAACTCGTTTATCGCCTGAAAAAAGAGTGAGTATGGGAATGGTTCGTACTTTCCAGCTCGTTTCTGTATTCAATTCTCTTAAATTATGGGAAAATCTGGTTCCTTGTATCGCTTGGAGCAATAAGTCTCATTACTCATTTTGGAAATTCTTGACTTCTCCCGCGGATAGTACTTGGGAAATTTCTAAAGAAGCATTGAAACTTGTCGGGCTCGATGACTATGCTCATGCCGTAACTGCAGAACTTTCCTATGGTGATAGGAGACTCCTTGAGATTGCTATTTCTCTTTCTCTCAAACCTAAGTTATTGCTTCTCGATGAACCATTTAGTGGTTTAAGTGATGTGGAAATAACAAAAGTACTTTCTTTATTGAAAAACCTTAAGGGCAAAATAACAATTGCCATTATTGAACACAAAATATCAGCAATTGTTGATTTTGTAGACCGGCTTACCGTAATGAATGAAGGTCGAATCATCTGTGAGGGAAATCCATCTAAGGTTCTTAAAGACCCGCTAGTTAACGAGTGTTACTGGGGTAAGGAGGAGATGTTTGAGGGAGAATCGTTGAGTGAAGCGTCTTTAGATAACCAAGATCAGAATTTGTCTTCTTAGGGGGGAGATATAAGATATGCTCAAAATAGCAAATATTGATGTTGCATACGGTCATGCGAAGGTACTAAATAATGTATTTCTTGAGTTAGAAGAAGGGAAAACGCTTTTCATTGTTGGTAGAAATGGAGCAGGCAAAACAACTCTTCTCAAAAGCATAGTAGGCCTAATTCGCCCCCTCAAGGGCTCGATTTACCTTGATAATGAAAATATAACGGGTTTATTACCCAATATACTTTACCACAAGGGAATTCGTTATGTTAACCAAGATAAAAAAGTCTTCAACAATCTAACTGTTCAGGAGAATATTGAAATTGCTGCATTCTCGAGTGGTGAGCCTTTATCACAGGCACTTGATAAGGTTTTAGTAATTTATCCTAAAATGAAAGAATTCTTCCGCTTAAAAGCTGGCCAGTTGAGTGGAGGACAGAGACAAATTCTACTGATTGGACAAGCTTTGGTTGGTAACCCAAGATTGATGCTTATTGATGAACCCACCCAAGGGTTGGCAGCTGTTGTCATTAATGACATTGTAAAGATATTAAGTAGTTTAAAAGGAAAATTATCGACTATCATTGTTGAACAAAATCTTCCACTGGTGAGTCGTATGGCAGACCAAGTTGTAGTGCTTAAAGAGGGAAAGGTTTCCCACAGGTTAAATGATGTTTCAGATATTCGCAATTCAACTCTTTTAGAGAAGTCTCTTTAAGTTCAATTGAGATTAGGAGAAGGAGATAATACTTTATGGGGAATGACCTTAGGAAGCATAAAAAAGCGGTTAGGATTATAACTCTTTGGGGAAAACAATTAACTAAAACTACTGGTAGACAGAGGGTCTTCGAGCTTATCTTTTTGAGTATCGTCTTTTTACTCTTTATTCCATTTTTGGGCACCCACCGTGCAACTGATTTTGCAATTTTTTGTATTATGGTATTATCTTTTGACCTTTTATACGGGTACATGGGAAGACTTTCTATGGGGCATCTTCTTTACCTAGGGATAGGTGCTTATGCAACAGGTCTTTCTCTTCGATACCTTACTACCAATCCACTATTAGCAATTGTATTTGGGGTTTTGGCTGCTTGTGGCGCAGGAATGACCGCAGGGGCTGTTGCCATACGAGCAACCGGTGCATGTTTTGCCTTGATTAACCTTGCTTTTAACCGAGTTGGTTGGTTTTTGGTAATGTCACCACTAAAATCCATCACGGGCGGAGAAAATGGTTTGAGCATTAGAAACCTAAGTTTAGGTATTTTTAATTTTAGAAACCCAACTTTTCGTTTCTGGTTTGTCTTGATTTCTTTAATATTTGTATTCTTTCTCCTCCGTGTAATTACATCCTCTTCTTATGGGGTCTTAATACGCTCAATCAAGGAGGATGAAAAACGAGTGAGGTTTTTGGGATACAACACCTATTATTATAAATGGATTAACTTTGTAATTTCTGCTTCGGTAGCGGGTTTTGCTGGAGCTTTGACTGCACTAAATTATGGTTATATTAATCCCAATGTTCTCGATGTTAATGCCAATTCGGGTGTAATATTCGCTTGTTTAATAGGAGGTCCCGGGTGTCTTTATGGATCAATTATTGGTGGAATTATATATATGTTGATCACAAACCTTCTTCCAATTTATTTCCAACGCTGGGAACTCCTTTTAGGAGTATCATTATTACTTATAGTTTTCAGGTTTAGAAAAGGAATCTGGGGTGGTTTGGAAACTTTATATAAGAGATATATTGCTCGTGAGAATTTAAACCTACCTTTGGAGAAAGGGGTTTCCAAATGATCTACTCAATTATGTATGGATTAACTATTGGTGCAATACTTTATCTCATATCTATTGGTCTCTCTCTTACTTTTGGAACTATGAGAGTAATCAACTTTGCTCATACGATTACTTATACAATTGGGGCTTATATTTTAGCAGCATCAGTAAATGATTTTGGTATTCCTTTTTTATGGGGAGGCGTATTAGCAGTTTTGATAGCTGCTTTGGTAGGATATTGTATTGAGCGTTTCATCATTCGACGTTTATATGGGGAATCACTGGATTACACTTTTATTGCTACTTTTGCAGTTTTTTTAATCGGAGTTGATATAGTCAAGTGGATATGGGGTGTATATCCGAAACCACTCAGTGATCCGATAGGAAGGTCAATCGATTTTTTGGGATTTGTTTTTCCTGTATATCGAATTTTTGTAGTACTTTTAGCGGTTTTAGTGTTTTTTGGACTTGAACTATTTATAAGAAAATCCATGGTAGGAAAGATCATTAGAGCGGCTCTCGACAATAAAGAAGGAGTGCTTTGCCTTGGTATAGGAGTTGAAAAGTATTTTTCTATTGCCTTTGTTTTAGGAAGTGCCTTGGCCGCTGTTGGCGGAGTTTTATATGCACCTATTACGGCAGTTCACCCTTACATGGGTTTGAATATTTTACTCCTCTGTTTTGCAGTAGTGTTGACAGGTGGAATGGGTAACTTACGAGGGACTTTTTTCTCTTCATTTATACTTGGTATGCTTATTTCAATTACGGGTCGTTTTTGGCCGGCTGGTTCTGAAATTGTAGTTTTTATAGCTATGGCAGTTGTACTTTTCTTCAGACCAATAGATATTTAAAAAACCTTAAAAACTTTAAAAGATATTGACATTATCTTATTATTTTTAATAATATAAAAAGCTAAAGATTCAAAAATTTATCCTACCGATTAGTTAAAGTGAATATCCATTTTGATAACATTTTTAATAAAAAGATGTGATTAATTTTCAAAAGGTGATTGGCTAACCCATGGCTAATAGAAAAAAACGTATTGACCATATTACTAACGCTTTATCTTTGAGGGGTTTAGTTAACATTAAAGAACTTTCTGAAAAGTTAAATGTGTCGGAAATGACAATTCGGAGAGATTTGGAAATTTTAGCAAAAGAAAACATCGCTCAAATTATTCATGGTGGTGCTGTTCTTAAAAAGAACGTATCGAGTGAAAATGATCAAGATTCCTACTTAATTAGCAAGGCTGAATCTCAAATGATTCGAGAAAAGATGAAGATTTGCCAAATGGCAGCTTCTCTAATCGAACCAAATGATATTATTATTATCGACAATGGAACCACAACAGAACATCTTCCGAAATATATGCCGCCAAACATACCACTTACTATTATATGCTTTGCTCTTAATATTTTTTATGGTCTTTATAAGAATAATAATTATAAAATTTTTATGACCGGTGGTTATTTCCACCATAATACTTTAATGTTTGAAAGCGCTGAAGGAGTAGAATTAATTAAAAAAGTTAGAGCTAACAAAGCTTTTATCACCGCTGCAGGAGTTGATGATAAATTAGGAGTTACTTGTGCCACCACTTATGAGGTCGAAACTAAAAAAGCAGCCATAGAAAATTCTGATACCAAAATTTTACTAGTTGACTCAACAAAATTCGGAAAAATACGAATTTCCTACTTCGCTGACCTCGGAAATTTTGACATTATCATTACCGATTCTGGTATTCCCGAAGAATATCAGAAGTATATTAAAAATTTAGGGATCAAATTAATTTTAGTGTAAGAATAAACTTCTTCCCACAGTTTTAACTTTTTATTCTAAATTAGCATGACGGCTCATCATTTCTTGATAAGCTCTTTCACGTCGGTCATAAACCATATTGAAAATGCAACTATCAAGAAAAAGCATTAAAGAATGCTCGAAACGTGTCCCACCTCCATTAGCACTAAGTTGTTGTGATTCAGTAACCATATCAGGGTGAAACTCAACAACCAAGTTACAGAAAGCGTGGAGAGGTGTTTCAGTTTTCCCAATAATTGCTGCAACCTTTGCGCCTAATTTTTTTGCCTTTTCGGCAAATAATAAAACCGTACTGGTAGAACCTGAACCTGAAGCTACTATTAAAATGTCTTCTTTGCCGATAGAAGGACAATCAGCCTCACCAACAATATGAACTTCATAACCCATATGCATCAACCTCATTGCAAAACCACGGAGAATGAGAAAACTTCTTCCTCGAGCCCAAAAAAAGATTCGTCGGTTCATCCATTCCGATTCCAGAGCTTTTAACCACTCAGATACCTCTTCTGGTTTTAGGGTTAAAAGTAAAGAATGGGTTTCATCAATGACTTGTTGTACTGTCTCAAAAAAGGGTGGCCTCATCAATGGTTCTCCTTATGGTCTGAGCTTCAAGGATAGGATCAGAAGCTTTAGTTATTGAAGATCCCGCCACTATAATTGCAGGCTGTAAACTTTTTAAAATATCTGATAGATTAAGCGAATGAATTCCTCCCGCTACCATTAATGGTAAACGTCGAGAAGAAATAAAGGGAAGCTCACGGGAAAACTCTAATAAAGAACCACCCCTTTTCACCACATCGGTAGAAAGATGAATACATAAATAATCTGAACTTAGGGAATAAATAAATTCTATCTTATTTTGATCGGATAGAGAAAGATCAATTATGTCAACTACCATTTTTATCTGATTTGAATGAGCAGTATCTCGTACTTCTTCTAAGGTATAAGAAGAGGCTCCAGCTAAAACTGAAACTAAATCGGCACCGGCTGATATTGCTTCATTGGTTTCCCAACGACCGGCATCTACAATTTTCGTATCAGCAAACAGTATTTTTTCTCGGTTTGTCCAGTTTTTAATTTGCTCAACTATTGATAAACCATACCGAATAATAAGAGGTGTACCTACTTCAACAATATCTACGGTCGCCAATAATTCAGGGGTCAGCAAGTCTTTTACTTCCTCTTTGGTCAATATATCCAGGGCAATTTGAAAAAGAACATTTCTTTGGTTCATATCTCTTGGTTTAATCCTCCAGAAAACGAATAACTAAACCACTCCATACTTTGGGATAAAAATAGGTTGACTTCTGTGGCATTCTTTGAGAATGAAGGACTGATTTTTCTACATCATCTAAGGGGGTCGGTTTCATTATAAATACAACTTGATATTTATTCTCTTCTTTTGCAACCTGAACAACATCCTTAGTTCCTCGTAAATAATCAACATAATCCTTATTTTTCTGCATCTCTTCGTCGATCCCCAATATTTCTTTCATAATGAGATCATGAAGGATACA
>JAGPGC010000054.1 GCA_018056205.1 Candidatus Atribacteria bacterium
ATATAGCTCAGGATGGTTACCTGGCTTTAGCCAAAGCAATAACTACCATGAGTCCTGATGATGTAATTGGAGAAATATTAAAATCTGGGCTTCGTGGAAGGGGAGGCGGAGGATTCCCGACTGGACGTAAATGGCAATTTGCTCGTTTATCCAAATCGGATCGAAAGTTTATCGTCTGCAATGGCGACGAAGGTGATCCCGGTGCTTTTATGGACCGGAGCGTTATGGAAGGCGATCCTCACACGGTTATTGAGGGAATGGCAATTGCTGGTTATGCTTTCGGAGCTCAAGAAGGGTACATTTATGTTCGAGCAGAATATCCCTTAGCAGTTAAGCGATTAAAAAAAGCAATAGCCGATGCTCGAGAAGCTGGGTTATTAGGGAAGAACCTTTTTGGCTCTTCATTTTCCTTTGATCTTAACATTAAGGAAGGTGCCGGTGCTTTTGTCTGTGGAGAAGAAACGGCATTAATGGCTTCTATCGAAGGAAAACGGGGTATGCCAAACCCCAGGCCACCCTTCCCCGCCAACAAAGGTCTCTGGGGATATCCCACTGTCATTAATAATGTTGAGACCTTGGCTAATGTTCCTATTATCATTCTAAAAGGAGCCGACTGGTTTCGATCTTTCGGGACAGTTACCAGCCCAGGGACCAAAACCTTTGCGCTTTCCGGAAAGATACGAAATACTGGATTAGCAGAGGTACCGATGGGTATCAGTCTCCGTGAGCTTATCTTTGAGGTTGGAGGAGGCATACAAAATGATCGTAAATTCAAAGCGGTACAAATTGGAGGACCGTCAGGTGGGTGTTTGACCGAACAGCATTTGGATCTCAATGTGGATTACGATTCGCTCTGTGCTGCCGGTGCCATTATGGGTTCTGGTGGTTTGGTTACTATGGATGAAGATACCTGTATTGTTGAATTAGCCCGCTATTTCCTTCATTTCACTCAAAATGAATCTTGTGGTAAATGTGTGCCTTGCCGGGAAGGAACCAAGCATATGTTAAATATTCTGCAGAAAATTGTTGAGGGTCGTGCTAAAGAGGAAGACCTTGAACTCCTGATTGAAACTGCTCAAGTGGTGCGTGATGCCTCACTTTGTGGTTTAGGAAAAACAGCCCCTAATCCAGTTTTGACTACCCTTCGATATTTTAAAGATGAATATCTTGATCATGTGAACAATCATGTCTGTGTTGCTCAGGTTTGCAATGCTATGAAAGAATACCGAATCGATCCAGAAAAATGTCGGGCTTGCGGAAAATGTGCCCGGGTATGTCCAGTGAAATGTATTTCCGGACGACCGAAAGTGCCTTATTTTATTGATCAAGAAGCTTGTATTAAGTGCGGTTCGTGCTTCGAAGCCTGTCCCTTTGATGCGGTATTGATTGAATGGAGGTCGAAGAATCATGAGTTATGATAATCTCAAAAAATCAGTGATCATTGATGGTCAAGAAATAGAATTAAGTAGTGAAAAAAACCTACTTGAAGTTGCACGAAAGGCAGATATTGATATTCCAACTTTCTGCTATCTTTCGGATTTGAGCGTTTATGGTGCTTGCCGGATGTGTTTGGTTGAAGTAGAAGGACGAGGCATTATGCCATCCTGTTCGACTCCTCCCGAGCCGGGTATGGTTATTAAAACCAATACTCAGAGAATTCTGAAAGCTCGAAAAATGGTTTTAGAATTGCTTTTAGCCAACCATAAACGCGATTGTACCACTTGTGAGCGCAATTTAAACTGCCGTTTGCAGGAACTCTCGGCTCGCTTGG
The DNA here is from genome assembly GCA_018056205.1 of Candidatus Atribacteria bacterium. Classification (GTDB taxonomy): domain Bacteria; phylum Atribacterota; class Atribacteria; order Atribacterales; family Atribacteraceae; genus Atribacter. The sequence goes on from JAGPGC010000054.1 coordinate 1,772, forward strand.
ATATAACTGAAGTTCCTTTTGGTGAAAGGACTGAAAATCTTCCGTTGGATACTTCCTCATTCTCTTTAGTTCGTGATCCTAATAAATGCATTCTTTGTGGTGATTGTGTTCGAACCTGTAATGAAATTGAAGGTATTGGAATTTATGATTTTACCCGGCGGGGTTCAAGATCGCTGGTTGAACCAGCTTTTGGTAAAAAACTCAGTGAAGTTGAGTGTGTTTATTGTGGGCAATGTTCAATTCGTTGTCCAACTGCTGCTTTGATTGTAAAGTCTGAGGTAGATAAAGCCTGGGAAGCGGTTTTAGATCCCGATAAATTTGTAGTGGCACAAATAGCTCCGGCAGTTCGAGTGGCAGTTGGGGAAGCCTTTGGCTTGGAACCAGGTGAAATCAGTACCGGTAAAATAGCCGCTGCTTTGAAAAAAATCGGATTTGATCGAGTATTCGATACCGCATTTAGTGCTGATTTAACTACCGTCGAAGAAGCTGAGGAATTTTTTAAACGTCTGACCAAGGGCGGTCCTTTTCCTCACTTTACTTCATGTTGTCCATCTTGGGTGATCTATGCCGAAAGAAATTACCCTTTCTATTTAAATAACTTGTCAAGTGCCAAATCTCCCCAACAAATGTTTGGAGCTGTAATTAAAAATTTTGTGGCTAAAGTTGAAAATAAAACCCTGGATGAAATCATCTCAGTTTCCATCATGCCTTGCACAGCTAAAAAGTTCGAAGCTCGGCGACCCGAGTTTCAAACTGAGGGAAAACCGGACGTTGATATGGTTATGACTGCTCAGGAAATCATCAAGATGATTAAATCGGCCAACATTGATTTTAAAGAACTGGAGCCGGTCCCTTTTGATGTTCCTTTAGGTTTAGGAACTGGAGCCGGAGTTATTTACGGGGTAACCGGTGGAGTGACCGAAGCCGTACTTCGCTATGCCTATGAAAGATTGACGGGAAAAGAACTAAAGAATGTTGAGTTTAGCGGAGTTCGAGGATTTGAAAGCCTTCGAGAAGCCGAGGTTGACTTTGATGGTCGGACGGTAAAAGTAGCTGTGGTTCACGGTTTGGCAAATTTACAACGTTTAGTGAAAGAAATTAGAGAAGAAAGACGGTATTACGATTTGGTTGAAGTCATGAATTGTCCAGGGGGCTGTATCGGTGGTGGCGGCATGCCACTAGCTCACCCAGACCGAGACCTTATTCTGCGCAAAAGAGCCCAAGGTCTCTATAACGCTGACCGAATGAGTACTATCCGCAAGGCTCAGGATAATCCATCCTTAAAATATCTCTATGATATATGGCTGGAAAAACCTAATAGCGAAGAAGCTGAGAAAGTTCTCCATACCAGCTATCGTTCTCGTCGGAGAATTAGTAAAGAATTTATTCGGATTCAGGAAGCTAAGGAATCTCAGAAGATTGATATTGCCGTATGTGTAGGGACGAGTTGTTATCTGAAAGGTTCTTATAACCTTCTCCAGCGTTTCCTCGAACTGGTTAAAGAACATAACCTGCAAGATCGGGTGAGCATTGGTGCCACTTTCTGTTTGGAAAAATGCTCCCAAGGTCCTAATATTCGAATCAACGATGAAGTAATATCCGGAGTAACTGAAGAAAAATTAAAAGAAATTTTTGAAAATCTGGTATTAGCTAAACTTTAAAATTTAAGCTTTTTTTGATGGATCCGTTGACGGATGAACTTGATTCACCTATAATAAAGGTCGTCTGCAAAGGAGTTTTGGGGCTGTAGCTCAGTTGGGAGAGCGCCTCCTTGGCGTGGAGGAGGCCAGGGGTTCAACTCCCCTCAGCTCCACCAGCACATTAAAGCTCGTCCCTTCGGGACGGGCTTTTTCCATATAGGGGGTTAACAGTTTGCGAGAGAATTATGATTTTGATGCAATAGAATTGGAATGGCAACAGAAATGGTCAGAAAATCACCTTTTCCAGGTTGAAACCGACCCCAATCAAAAAAAATATTATGTGTTGGAAATGTTTCCTTATCCTTCTGGTGATCCTCATATGGGTCACGTCAAAAATTATGTCATTGGAGATGTGGTAGCTCGCTTTTTTCTTCGCCAAGGTTTGAATGTTCTCCATCCCATGGGGTATGATGCTTTTGGCTTGCCAGCAGAAAATGCTGCTATTAAACATAATATTCATCCTTCAGTTTGGACCCATGATAAAATTGATAAGATGCGGGAAGTTTTAAAACGGCTTGGCATTGGCTATGATTGGCGGAGAGAAGTCATAACCTGTGAGCCAGAATATTATAAATTTACCCAGTGGTTTTTTCTGCAATTTTATAAAAATAATTTAGCATATAAGAAAGCCGGACAAGTTAACTGGTGCCCATCTTGTGCTACTGTTCTTGCTAATGAACAAGTGGTAGAGGGTAATTGTGAGCGGTGTGGTACTCCAGTTATCCGAAAAATGCTCAGTCAGTGGTATTTAAAAATCACCAAATATGCGGAAGCTCTACTAAATGACATCGAAACTCTCGGAGAATGGCCAGAGCGAGTTCTTAGCATGCAAAAAAATTGGATTGGTCGGAGCGAGGGAGCTTATATAAACTTTAACTTACCAGATTTAAACCAATCAATAAAAGTTTTTACAACCCGACCTGATACAATTTTTGGGGCGACCTTTTTTGTTTTAGCACCGGAACATCCTTTGGTTGATGAACTGGTAGTTGGAACTCCCTATCAAAATAAAGTTAATGAATTTCGAGAAAAAATTGCTCACAAAAGTGAGATTGACCGAATGTCGGAAAATATAGATAAAGAAGGGATATACATCGGGAAAGAAATCGAAAATCCCCTCAGTGGTGAGAAAATTCCTATCTGGATTGCCGACTATGTACTTTACGAATATGGTACGGGTGCAATCATGGCAGTTCCCGCCCACGACGAGCGTGATTATCAATTTGCAGTAAAGTATAATTTACCAATTCGACAGGTGATTCAACCTTCCCAACCAGATAATGATGGGAAATATTACCCTGGACCAGGGATAATGATAAACTCTGGAGCGTTCAATGGATTACCTTCTGAAGAGGGGAAAAGAAGAATAATCTCTTATTTAGAAGAGAAAGGTATTGGGGAAGGAGCGGTTTCTTATCGTTTAAGAGATTGGTTAATTTCTCGCCAAAGATATTGGGGAGCTCCTATTCCTATTTTGTATTGTGATTGTTGTGGTGAAGTGCCGGTTCCCGAACAAGATCTTCCGGTACTACTTCCTCAAAACGTTGATTTCCAACCAGGAGGTCCCTCACCATTAGCTCGAAGTGCCGAATTTGTCAATACCGTCTGTCCAATTTGTGGTGGTTCTGCTCAAAGAGAAACTGATACAATGGATACCTTTATGTGTTCTTCTTGGTATTTTCTCCGTTATTGCTCACCCTGGTCTAACCAGATGCCTTTTGAAAAAAAGGATATTGATTATTGGATGCCGGTTGATCAATATATTGGAGGGGTGGAACATGCCATTCTTCACCTTCTTTATTCTCGTTTTTTTGTGAAAGTTTTGAAAGATTTGGGAATGATCAATTTTTCCGAACCTTTCATCAACTTATTTGCCCAGGGAATGGTTACTAAGGGCGGAGTCAAAATGTCAAAATCAAAAGGGAATGTAGTGAGTCCACGAGAAATCATACAAAAATATGGGGCAGATACCGTTCGCATTTTCATTCTTTTTGCTGGTCCTCCCGAATTGGATATGGAATGGTCAGATCGGGGTGTCGAGGGAGCGCATCGCTTTCTCAACCGGGTTTGGAGAACGGTGGTTGAAATTATTCAATGTCAGGAAAATAACCAAGCAGAACTTGATCAAGAGAGAATCAAAAGGTTGGAACGTTTAATCCATCGAACCATTTTAAAAGTGGACACTGATATTCGAGAGCGTTTCCATTTCAACACCGCGATTAGTTCATTAATGGAATTATTAAATGAAATCATCGATTCTTACCGAGTTTTTTCCGAGAAGGGGATTCATCCTCAGGAAAAAAAGATTTTAACTGAAGCGGTCAAAACCTTAATATCATTGCTCAACCCCTTTGTTCCTCACCTAACTGAAGAACTTTGGAAAGCCCTGGGAGAAAGCTCCTTTTTATCATCTGCAGAATGGTTAACTCATGATGAAAAGAAATTAGCCGAAAACCAGGTGGAAATTGTCATCCAAATCAATGGAAAAGTGCGCAGTAAGGTTACTATACCTGCAGGTACCGAGGAAAAAGAAGTTTTACAATTGGCTTTAAAAGATGAAAAAGTTAAAACCTGGATGGATCAGAAAAAACTGGTTAAACATATTTTTGTTCAGGATAAACTATTGAACCTGGTAATTCAGTAATGGTAATCTTCTTCAAAAATACTATCCCTTTTTTTCCTACTTTATTTTATAATATAAACTATCGTAAAATAAAGAACTATATAATTTGGATGGAAACTCATGCCGGATTCTGGCAGCAGATGAGGATGAAAATACTTGCCCCTCACCCTGACCCTTTCCCCCTAAGGGGCGAGGGAAATAGAAATTTTAAATAATAATAGTGTTCCTTCTCCTTGATGGGAGAAGGTGAGGATGAGGGTGATTTTTAAATTCATAAAGGTTCACGCATCACTCATAACGTAATTTTCAGGGTTGATTGAAAGTTCTTGTGGTTTGAACTCTAATAATTGAACAAAAAATATAATTTGGAAATTATTGAATTTAGAGCGAAACCGATGTTATTTTCACATCAAGAAAGAATTGTTTTTCTAATCCTTTCAATAATATTGATTTGTAGTATCGGGTTTTTTTTATATAAAACCTGGTCAATTTCGATGCCAGAAAAAGTCCTAGTAGAGAATAAACCAGAAAACTATGTTGTTCAAATTGCTGGTGAAGTGGTCAAGCCTGGAGTATATCAAGTGGAAGAAGGAACTAGGCTTTACCAGCTTATTGAACTATCAGGAGGAGTTACTCCTCATGCCGACATTTCTGGTTTAAATTTGGCAGCACCAGTTCATGATGGACTCCGTATTAACGTCCCATCTGGGAACTTTTCCGATAATCAGCTTGGAAAACCTCAATTATCCCTTTCTGAACAATCATCCCTTTCTGAAGGATCAGGAATTCATAGTTCCTCCCAATTGGTTGTTCATATTAATACCGCATCTCTCGAGGAGCTAAAAAAGCTTCCCGGTATCGGTGATACCATAGCTCAAAGAATAATTGATTATCGCGAGACCTATGGTCCCTTTCAATCCATAGAAGATCTTTTAAATGTTAAAGGGATTGGGGCTAAGAAATTACAAGATATTAAAGACTCGATATCCTTTAATTAATAATATAAAGATGGTTATGCCGATCGAAAATCAGTGCCTCATTGAACCTGAGCTTCATCCTTTTCTTTGTAAGAAACCTCTCGAATATTAACATCGACTTTGTTGACGGTCATTCCGGTTTTGGTTTCTATGACTTTTTTTACTTCCCGTTGCACATTTTTAGCTACCTCGATGAGAACGGTATCGATGTCAATAACCACGGAAATTTCTAAACTAACCGTTTTGTCCTTAATGTCAACCTTAACCCCTTTGTTGATTTCTCGTTTTCCTATTATAG
>JAGPGC010000055.1 GCA_018056205.1 Candidatus Atribacteria bacterium
CAGCCAGAGGAAATAAAGGGACCTTGTGTGTTCTTAGCTTCAAAAGCTTCGTCGTTTGTCACCGGAAGTGTTGTGGTGATGGACGGAGGATATACCATCTGGTAAATAAGGGAGGTGATTTGCTTTTATAAAGTACGAGCTTTTTTAGAAATTTGTAAATTCTATCAAAAATGTTTTAATAGGAGGGAATTAAATTGAAAAAATCATTAGTTTTATTAGTTGCGTTATTGATGTTAACCCTTTTCTCCACCGCTTTTGCAGAAACTATGGTGAACAATCCTGATTGGTGGAAAAAGGCCGGTGAGCCCTATAAGGGTGTAACCATTAAAGGAATTTCGGAAAGCACTCCACCATCCAAAGCTGCTATGGAAGTTGCTGCGCCTCAATTTGAAGAACTTACTGGAATAAAAGTGTTGTTCGAAGTAACATCCTGGGATGAAATGTACAATAAAGCCATCCAGGACATGCAAACTGGATCCGGTATTTATGATTTTGTCTATGTCGAACAAGATATCGTTTATTCTTATCTGCCGCAAAATTGGTTAACCAATCTTACTCCTTTTATAAATAATCCAGCTATTACTGATCCGGATTTTGACCTTCCAGATTTTACCAGTTTTATTGATAATTTTAAAGATGCCGAGGGAAATATATATGGTATTCCTTTCGAAGCATTTTTAAAATCCTATGTTTATCGAACTGATCTTTTTGGAGATCCGGAAATTCAAGCAGCCTATAAAGCAAAATATAACAAAGATTTGGCTGTCCCAACTAATTGGGAAGACTATACCAATATTGCTAAATTCTTTACTGAATATGGGAAAGAAAAAGGGATTGAGCTCTTCGGTCATATAGCCCAAGCTAAAACCCATCCCTGTCTTGCTTATGAGATATGCGAGACGATTTGGCCAGCAATGGGAATATATAATTGGGGAATAAACCTGGAAAATATGCGGGCAACCAAGGCCAATGGTGGTTTAGTTGATAGTGATGAAGCCAAAGCAGCCTTTAAATGGTATGTGGACATGTTACAGTGGGCACCACCCGGAGTCAAAACCTATACTTGGGATGAAGTAGCTGCGACTTTTGGAGCTGGTAAGATAGCCCAAGGAATTATCTATCTTGAAAACCTCGGTTGGTGGTCCGATCCAGCTCAATCTGAAGTAGCTGGGAAGATTAGTGTTGCACTACCTCCAGTTACTGAAAAAGCTTTAGCTGATGCTAAATCGGGTGTCGGGTATATTGGATACTATGATGGTGGTGCATTAGGCATTCCACATAGCTCCAAGAATAAAGAAGCTGCTTGGCTATTTGCTCAATGGGTGGCCCGTAAAGAATGGCAGGGTGAATTTGCCAAACTGGGAACCAGGGTAGTTAGAAAATCGACTTTTGATGACCCGATTGTTAAGGAATTGGATCCTAAAATGGGTAATTACTTTACCTTCCTCAAGGAACAGGGTCCACTCTTTAGAGGTGCTCCTCCATTTCCAATGCACCGTCCATTGAACGACCTGTATCTCCAGTGGATATCTAAGGCGGTAGCTGGTGAAATTTCTACCGAAGAAGCGCTCGATAATTTAGCTAAGGAAACCGACGCGCTGATGGAAGAATTGGGTTATTAATACTGGAGGATTCAGTGAGAGAAAAACAGAAACAGGTGTGGGGTCTTTTGACCCCCACCCTCATTTTATTGATTTTTCTCGGAGTCGTACCTATAATTTATATTTTATATTTAAGTGTTTATAAATATAGCGTTTTTTCTAAAGTTGGGATGGTTTATACTGGTTTTAATAATTTTCGAAAGTTAGTATTTGACCCCGATTTTTTAAAGTCGTTACGACTCGGACTTTCTTATGTTGTCCTTTGTGTAGCGATTGAACTTCCTCTCGGTTTGGCCTTTGCTAATCTTCTAACTTATGAATTTAAAGGGAAGGGAATCTTCCGGACGATAATGACCCTTCCCCTGGCTATGGCTCCCATCAGCATTGGAGCGATATGGGTTCTTATGACCAATCCTGATTTTGGCCCCTTAGCAGTTTATTTACGAAATATTGGTATTGATTTTAATATTGGCAACAATGGGAATCAAGCTTTTATTGCTACCATATTAATGGATGTTTGGCATTGGACTCCTTTTGTTACTCTCACTTTTATGGCGGGTTTATCATCGCTCCCTCAACAACCTTTTGAAGCAGCATTGGTTGATGGAGCAACTAAATCACAAACCCTCCGGTATATTACCCTTCCTTTACTAAGACCGGTTCTTCTTACCACTCTCTTTATCCGGATTATGGATACCTTCCGAGTTTTTGATGAAGTATGGATGCTTACCAGTGGTGGACCGGGGACTGCTACCCGCTATGTTAGCATCCATTTAGTCCGTGAGGTTCTTCAGTCAATGAATTATGGATATAGTTCTGCAATGTCACTTTTTTTGCTTTATTTAACCATTGTGATATGTTGGCTCCTTATAACCTTTATTAATGTTTCACAGGAGAGTGGCTAAATGAAGGCACAAACCAAGAAAAGGACTCGACTTTTTTTCATATATTTAGTTTCTATTTTGATAGCGATTGCAACTCTTTTTCCTATTTACTGGCTTTTTATAGTTTCAGCTCGTACTAAAGTGGAAATATTTGCTGGTCCCAAGCTTTTTCAGACCAGCTTTTATGCGGAAAATTATATCCGGCCTTTTTTGCATGATATTTTTGGAAAGTATCTTTTAAATTCTCTTATTATTGCCAGTGGAAATACTCTTTTAGTTATAGTTTTAGCAGTCCTTGCTACTTATGCTTTTTCCCGGTTTCGAGTTCCAGGATCAGGTAACATTTTTTTCTGGACTATCACTAACCGAATGGCTCCTCCAGCAGTTTTTATTGTACCCTATTTTCTCATATTTACTCGCTTAGGTTTGAGAGATACTCAAATCGGTATTATTCTTCTTTACTGTATATTTAATCTTCCTTTTGCTATTTGGCTCTTAAAAGGGATGATGGATGCAATACCTCGAGAAATGGACGAAGCCGCCTATATTGATGGTTGTACTTTCTGGGGAGTATTAACCAAAGTAGTTCTTCCTCTGGCTCGTCCAGGAATAATGACAACTGCAATCCTTACTTGGATATTTGCCTGGAATGAGTACCTGTTTGCTTCAATTCTTACTAGTGTCAACTCGCGAACCATCACCACCGGTTTAGCTTCTTTTGTCACCGTTATTGGAACTAACTGGGGTGAAATGGCAGCAGTTTCAATGGTTTGCTTGATTCCTGCAGTCATTTTCATTGGAATTGCTCAAAAACATATTATTGCTGGTCTTACCTTTGGGGCAGTTAAGGATTAGGTGGGATAACGATGAGAATATTCCCTTTTAAAACTAGTTTATGGGATCGAATATTTTTAAGTATTGTAATTATGTTTGCTGTTCACTTGATTTGGGTGCGTTTTATTGAGGCTTATGCTCCTTTGTTAATTGCAACGGTTGGCACATTAATATTTACTGCTTTAGTGATTATTTTTGGATAGTTTTGAAGTTTTACTGTCGAATCTTATGGAATTGAAAGCTTAGTAATCGGACTTAGTAAATTTGTACTTCACGGCTTTAAAAAAGCAAGGGATCAGGATGAAAATATTTTTTTCTGCTTACTAATTACTTTACCTGCAGGAAAAGAATAAAAAAAAGGGAGACTTGGCTCCCTTTTTGAATTTATAAATTATGAACTGGGTAATGAAATTAAGCGTTGTGCCAATAGGTATCAAAGCCTAAATATTTATCAAAAGCTTCGTACACAATATTAGCAGTATGAGTTAGATTGATGGCTGCATGGTGTTCAAAACCATTTTCACAGAGGAACGCCAGGAGATCTTGCAAATCTTCTATTTCGACAACACCAATACCTCCAAAGGTTGGAAATTTATCAGCAGTTATATTTCCTTCGGCTAGGTAAGCCGTAATTGAACCAGTGACATCGTCAGTGGCAAGACGAGCAATGGTAATCGGACCGGTTGGAATCGTACCATAACAAGTTCCATAAGCCTGTTCTTTGGATACAGCTGAAGTCGAAATTATATCGCCATATCCCATGCGAAAATCTTCCAAGCATGATTTTGGGAAATTACTGCAGTGGAATAGAATGGCTTTATTGGGGTCATCGTCGACATTGTTATTCCAGTCAACCAAAGCTGATGGTTTTTCAGAAGCAAGCTGAAGAGCATACATTGCCAGGCCTCCGGTTAAATCTACTTCACAAGCAGCTGGAATCAGATTATCGCTAAACATACTCATGACCGCGCAAGGCATAATTCCAAAATTTTCTTGAATCGAAGACCAGCATTGAAAGGCAAAAAGCTTTACACCAGTTTCTTTAATCCATTCATCTATTACTAGCCAGAGCTTTGCCATCTTAACTATTGAAGCTTCGGGGACGCCTGAAGTTTGAATGTAATTATGAATATCTTTGACCTTATTAACCACTTTGGTATCGGAATCTTTTAATTTTTCAGCGCGAGCTATAATTTCTGATAAATCAACAACTTCAACCGATATACCGGCATTCTCCAAGATTTTTTCCGAATAGCGAACGGTATTAAAAGCATTGGGTCGAGCTCCTATGGCGCCTGCTTTTAAATTTTTAAAACCAGTCACAATCCGGGATACCCCAGCAAAAGCGGAAATATCTTCTTTAAAAATTGCCGAATCCGGAGATTCAGTGTGTTCACTGGTGAGGGTAAATGGGATATTGTATTGTTTCAGATTATTGCAGATAGATAGTTTTCCGCAAAAACTGTCTCGACGGCTTTTAACATCCAGTGCTGAAGTTTTATCAGGGAAGGCATGGATCAACACTGGAACATTTAAGCCAGAATGGCGAATGGCATCGGCAATGGCTTTTTCCTCTCCAAAGTTAGGAAGAGTAACGATGATACCGGATATTTTTTTTCGATTTTCATCAAAGAGAGTAGCACATTTTTGAGCATCTTCCCAAGTTTGGACAGCACCATGTTTAGTATCTTCAGGGGAAAGAACGACTACATCATACCCCCATTTTTCAAGATGAGATAGAACAATTTCTCGTCCTTCCTTGACTAACCATTCAGGGAAAAATCCCCGGCTCCCAACCACTAGCCCTAAAGTTTGTTTCATACTATAAACCCCCTTTTGCATTATAATAATGAATATAATTTAATTCTTAATGAATATTATCATCAATACTATCACATTTTTAATAAAAATATGGAGGGAGGTTGATGTTTTATGTTTAAACCTCGGTTTTTTTTGGGTATCATCCCAATTTTTTTTCTTTTTATTGGTTTTTCCGATGCCAAAGAAAAAATAAATATTCAAGGTTCTACAACAGTGCTCCCAATTATACAAATTATAGCTGAAGAGTTTATGGATGAATTCCCTGATTATGAAATAACCATTAGTGGTGGAGGATCAGGAGTAGGGATTGCAGCTCTTATTGACCAAATAGCCGATATTGCCATGTCCTCTCGGGAAATAAAAGATAATGAGTTGCAAAAAGCTTATGATAAGGGTTTAGGCATTCAGGAATATGCCATAGCTTTTGATGCAATTGCTATCATTGTTCATGCTCAGAATGACCCTATTGATCAGCTTGATAGCGAAACTGTCAAAAAGATTTATACTGGTTACATTGACAATTGGAAAGTTCTGGGAGGGTATGATCGACCATTGGTAGCATTATCCAGAGATACCAATTCTGGAACTTTTGAAATATTTAATGAACATATTTTAAAAGGAGAGGAAATGGCACCTCAGGTGTTAAGGCTTACTTCGAATCGTCCCATTGTTGATGAAGTTTCCAATAATTTAAATGCTATTGGTTATGTCGGCTTTGGTTACCTTACTCCTTCGGTTAAAGTATTAATTCTTGATGGTGTTAGACCCACCAAAGAAAATGTATTTAATGGAAACTATCCATTGAGTAGAAGTCTTTATCTCTATACTGAAAAGGCACCAACGGGAGCAATTCAAGAATTCATTAATTATGTATTCAGTGACAAAGGACAGAAGATTATTGAAGTAGAAGGCTTTATTCCAAGGCAATAATCCAGCTTTTATTGGTTGTAAAGTGAGGTATATTATTAGATAATTTTGTGCTTCCAGGTGAGAATGAAGAAGACTGATAGACGTTCATGCTGTTTAGCAATACTAAATGAGGATGAAAATACTTACTTAATGCTGTCATTTTAAGAAGCAGATCAGCCTAAGAGGTAAAGGTTGGGTGGGAGAGCGGGAGAAAAGGATGAGACCCTCACGGCTTCGGAATACGAAGCCTCAGGGTGACGACCTTTTTAGTTTTGTCATGGCGAAGAGTCCAACAGTTCTTTGGTTGGGTGACGTGAGAATGCCATTGAATCTCTCCGTCATTTTAAGGAGCAAAATAGCCTACGGCGTAAGAAAAAAAATTAAGGAGCAAATTTTTTTGTCGTGATAGCTAGTTTAAATGTTCTTTCAATTGTTATTACCATTTTTTTTATCTCTTTTATCATCGGTTTTTTTATTTACGATCTTAATAGAAAAAAGAAAGCAGAATTACAAATCTTGAAAAACGAAACCGAGTTAAGAAAAAACTATAAAAATTACCGTGACCTTGCTTTGGATTTAAAACAGGAACTACAACAGCTAAGCAATCATTTTTTCAAAATGAGAGACTCATGCCTCCAAGTTTTTGACCATTTATCTCTAGCTGCTGCTTTTTGGGATTATCAAAGTGACATCTTACAATATAATTCTACTTTTGCTCGTCTTACTGGATTGACTAATCATGAAGGAAGGGAAATATCAATTTACGAATTACCAATTTTTGGTTCACTCTTACCAAAAATGACTGATAGCTCTCAAAACGTTGAGATTGGAACTATGCACATTAAAATTCAAAAAATAGTCAGTGATTCCAATTGTTTTTTTATTTTCACCGACCTAAATGCCCAAGAGATAGAAGAAAAAGAGAAAAGATATCTAACTCACGCTATTTGGCATGAGATTAAAACACCCTTGACGGTTTTAAAAGGGTACGCTCAAATATTATTGGAAGAAATACAAGAGCCAGAATTAACCGAAAAGTGCCAAAAAATAGATTTTCAAATTGATCGTTTAGAAAAAGTTATTTCACAATTACGTTATCT
>JAGPGC010000056.1 GCA_018056205.1 Candidatus Atribacteria bacterium
ATCGACGCTCCAGTAGCACAGCTTTGTGCTGGAGTATTGAGCGAAGGTGAACATGTGGCAATGGCTGGAACTTCGATGTGCTGGGGTAGTGTGCATGGAGGGCAGTATCTCACTCCGGGTTTGGTGAGTATGCCCTATGTAGTTTATGATGATCAAAAAATATATACTTTTGGTGGCAGTGCCACCTCAGGAGCATTGGCTCGATGGTTCCGAGATGAATTTGGTCAATATGAGAAAGAGGTCAGCAAAAAAACCGGTATATCAGCCTATACCTTGCTTGAATTAGAAACCAATGGTATTGGACCGGGAAGCGAAGGTGTAATTGTTCTTCCTTATTTTATGGGGGATCGTTCTCCAATTTGGGATCCTGATGCCCGAGGAACTATTATGGGGCTTTCTCTCTATCATACCCGAGCTCATGTTTATCGGGCTATGTTGGAAGCAGCAGCTTATTCACTAAGACACAATATGGAAGAAGCGATAAAAGTTGGAATGAAGCTCGATCCCGATTGCTGGATTGTTGGTGGTGTTGCCAAATCAAATTTCTGGGTCCAAATATTTGCTGATATTACTGGATTTAATATGAAAAGGCTGTCCAAAGATGTAGAAGCGCCCTTTGGTGATGCTTTTTTGGTTGGTTTAGGAACGGGGGTTTTTGATAAACCAGAACGGATTAAGGAATGGGTCGATTTTCGTCCAGTGATTACTATCAATCAAGAAAATCACGCCATTTATAATAAATATTATAAAATATTCCGTGATCTATATGAAAATACCAAAAATATAATGAAAGAGCTGGTGGAAATTTAATAAAAAGTCATTGGTTGTGGAATGCTATGGGAAAAACAGTTAGGTTCCACAACCAATTTATTTGAAGAAATATTTTAATTAAGTTTATTTCTGGGGAAAAAATGGTAATATAAATAATAGAGGTAGTTTAGTTTGGTAGAATTTGGGGAGGAAAGAAATTGAATAGTAGAGAACGTCTCAGAAAAGCGATAAATCATCAAGAACCTGATCGTATTCCACTGGATTTAGGGGGGATAGTTAGTGGTATTACTCGGATAGCCCATCGTAACCTGGTAAAAGAACTCAATTTCCCTAGATCTTCTAAAGAAACCCTAATTGATCGGGCTCAACAATTGGTAAAACCAGATGAACAGGTGTTGGATTTGTTTCAAATCGATACCAGGTATGCCTATCAAGAAGTTCCTTTAGAAATCTGGAGCAAGGATACTCCCGATTCTATCTGGGTGGATGAATGGGGCACAACCCGGCGTTTTACTGGGCTCTATTTTGATATGATTGAGCATCCGCTTTCTCCAGTAGAATCCTTAACCGATCTCAAAAGATTTTCCTGGCCTGACCCCCACCAAAATCAATCATCCTACGATTTGCTTCAAAGCCAAGTTGAGAAATTACATCAAAGTGAGAAAGCCGTTATTGTTAATATTATTGGTTCCTGCTTTGAATTCGGTTGGTATCTTCGCGGTTTTGAAAAGTTTATGATGGATTTGGTACTCAATCCTGATCTTGCCTGTGGTATTTTGGACATTATGCTTGAGTTTCAAATTGGTCAATTTGATGAGCTGCTTAGTCGAATGGGAAATTTGGTGGATGTAATACTATGTGGAGACGATTTAGCCACTCAGAATCATCCATTTGTATCCCTTGATCTCTATCGCCGATATATAAAACCTCGTCAAAAAAGACTCTATGAATTTATTAAAACCAAAACCAATGCGCCCATTTTTTATCATTCCTGCGGAGCTATGTCTTCCTTTATTCCAGAATTGATAGAAATCGGTGTCAACATAATTAATCCGGTTCAGGTAAAAGCGGGGGGGATGGATTTACCCAAGCTAAAAAAAGAGTTTGGAAAACAAATTGTCTTTTGGGGCGGAATCGATACCCAACAAATTCTACCTTTTGGAAAACCTGCTGAGGTTCGCGATGAGGTTCGGCGCCGAATTGACGAATTAGCTCCAGGAGGTGGCTATATACTGGCGGCAGTTCATAATATTCAAGCTGATGTTCCACCCCAAAATATTATAACTATGTTTGAAGAAGCCTTGCATCATGGGAAGTATTAAAACTGGGAATTACCAGTGGGAGGTGATATGATTCAATTAAATTTTAAATATTTAATTTTTAAAGGAATCCTAAAATATTTTGTAGGAGGGCCGGAATATGAAAAGAAATTGGTTGATATTGTTAACTATTGTGTTGTTAATAGTAAGTATGAATTCTTTGGCTTTTGGACAGGAGAAAAAACCAGCCGAAGGAATGTACTTTCGTTTAGTAACCCATGGTGGTGATGACCCCTTCTGGGCGGTTGTTCAGCAAGGTATGTTAGATGCTGCTAAAGAATTTGGCTGTCAGGTGGATATTGATTTAGCCGGTTCGGATTTAGCTTTGCAACAAAAACGATTTGCTGAAGCTGTTGCTCAAAAACCCAACGGAATTGCTCTGGTTATCAATGATGATACCGCCTGGGATAAACCGGTAGAGGAGGCTTTAGCAGCGGGTATACCGGTTATCGGAATAAATAACGATGATTCCCAGGGACCAGCTGGTAATAAACGGCTTTGCTATATCGGCCAAAGCGAAGAAAGAGCTGGATATATGATTGGGTTGCGCTTGTTCCAGGAAGCCAAAGAAAAGGGAATTGATCTAACCAAAGCTCATGTGGCTATGCCAGTTGAAGTCCCCGGTGCCAATTATGGTGTCGTCCGTTCCAATGGTATCAAAAAAGCCGCTGAAGAATTCGGGATTACTTCTTTTGAAATCATTGATGGTGGTGGTTTAGAAATGACCACTATGGAACAAAGGGAAACTTCCTACCTGTTAGCTCATCCTGAAACCACTTTTATGATCGGTTTGGGTGGAATCGCTACTGACCGCTTGACTGACTCTCTCAAGGCTGCTGGAAAACAACCAGGTGAGGTTATTGCCGGAGGGTTTGATACCACCGCAGCAACTCTTAACGGATTACGAGAAGGTTACGTTACGGCGACCATTGATCAACAGCAATATCTACAGGGTTATTTTGCAGTTAATGTCCTCTACCTTTACAATAAATATGGGTTTACCCCCAATATTGATACTGGTGGGTACTTGGTTGATAGCGTGGAGAAGATTGACATGATTGAAAAACTTTCTCCATTACATGTTAGATAATTTTAGGTTCCGGTTGGTCTTCAAAGAGACCAACCGGAATTTTTTTGAAGATACACCATACCAAAACAAAAAGAGGTCGGAAGATGAACTCCTTAAGAAAAACATTAACCTTCCGTTCATCGAATACTTTATGGGTTTTTACTGCCCTAATTATTGTTTTCTCCCTCTTTACTCCTAACCGTATTTTTATTAATGTTCGAAACATTTCTGCGGTAGGAAAACTTTTCCCTGACCTGGGGATTATTACCCTTGGGGTTGGAATGCTGATGATTTGTGGGGAATTTGATCTCTCGGTGGCATCAGTACTTCCCTTCTGTTCCTATGTTTTTGCTCGTCTTCTTTTTATCGGGACTAGCCCTTTAATCAGTTTTATCATTGCTATTTTGGTAGGTATGGTTTTGGGTTATTTCAATGGATTGATTACGGTAAAAACCCGGATGCCTTCTTTTGTTACTACCTTGGGTACTCTGTGGTTTTGGAAGGGGATTCTCTATGTTTGGTCAAAAATGATGCCCATGAGTATTCGGACTTTTGTTCCCAATAATACTCCCTTTCAATTAGCCATGGCTGGTAATCTTACGCCCTATTTTCCTGTTCAGGTACTATGGTTTCTCATTTTTGCTGTAATATTAGGAATCATTCTCCACTATCATCGCTTTGGAAACTGGGTGTTTGCTACCGGAGATAATCGAGATGCTGCCCGAGCAATGGGAATCAAAACCGATTTGGTGAAAATTATCTGTTACGTCATCGTTGGTGCTTTATGTGGTTTCTCTGGTTGCATGCAAGCAGTTCGGCTTGGTTCTTTTGCCGCAACTCAGGGAGTAAACTTTGAATTTAAAGCAGTCGCAGCCTGCGTGATCGGGGGAACTTCTCTCCGGGGAGGAGTCGGAAGCATGTTGGGTATTGTTTTGGGAGCACTCATTATTCCCATTATTGATAATGGTCTTATTCTCATGAGAGTTCCGGTATTTGCTATCAGTGCTTTTATTGGTTTAGCAACCATCCTATTTGTATTGCTTAATACCTACGTTGAAAGAAAAGTGAGGTAATTCATTCCTTTAAAAGTGAGGTTTAACCAATGACAACAGAAACCGATCAGAATAATGATATGGTGAAAATGATTGATATCCATAAATGGTTCGGTCGGGTTTATGCCCTAAGAGGAATAGATTTTAACCTGAAGCGGGGCGAAACCTTAGGTTTATTAGGCGATAATGGAGCTGGAAAATCTACCTTGATTAAAATTCTTTCTGGGTATCATACCGCTGATAAGGGAGAAATTTATTTTGACGGGAAAAAAGTTACCATTCGTTCCCCTCGTGACGCTCGAAAACTGGGGATTGAAACCGTTTACCAAGAACAAGCCTTGGCTCCCAATTTAAGCATTTCAAGAAATATTTTTATGGGTCGAGAACCGTTGAAAGGATTGGGGTTATTGGATAAAAAAGTCATGGATGAGGAAAGTATGCAGGCGCTCAACCATTTAGGACTCCGATTACGATCGCCTGACGTTCCGGTGATTACTCTTTCAGGAGGTGAACGGCAGGGAGTGGCAATTGCTCGGGCTATCCATTTCAAAGCCAAATGTGTTATTCTCGATGAACCAACCGTTGCTCTTTCGGTGAAAGAAGTAAATGAAGTTTTAGATTTTATTCAACAAATCAAACGAGAAGGAATATCATCCATATTTATTACTCATAACCTTTATCATGTCTACGATATTGCCGAGCGGTTTGTAATTATGGCACGGGGAAGAAAAATGGCTGATGTAAAAAAAGAGGAAGTGACCCGTGATAACCTTTCCGATTTAGTAATAAAAAGCGCCATGATTGAATAAGACGAAATTTCTGGGAGAAAGGAGTGATGGAAAAAAGTGAAACAGCAGAATAGTTATCTTAGAAAATTATTTACCACCCGTTCGTTTAGTATTCTGGTGGTTTTAATAGCGCTTATCATTATATTTACCGTTTTTTCTCCCGGCGGTAACTTTCTGAATTTTGAAAATATTACAGTTCTCCTGGCTTACGGCTCGGAATTTAGCATTATTGCTTTAGGTGTTGGCGTATTGATGATTGCCGGAGAATTTGATCTATCGATTGGATCCATCCTGGTTTTTTGTTCCTATCTTTTTCTGATTTTTTTCAAACTCAACTTAAGTTATTTCTTAGTATTAGCATTGACCATTTTGGGAGGGATTGCTTTAGGTTATATCAATGCTATCATTACAACCAAAGGTCATATTCCTTCCTTTATAACTACCTTAGGAACGATGATGTTATGGAGAGGATTAACCCTCTGGTTTTCAGGTGGACTACAGCAAGCCTGTGATGTCTCCTCGTCGCCAGCATTTCTTTCGTTTCTAAACGGGTCAATAGGGAATGTCTTTCCAGTTCAGGCTATGTGGTTCATTGTTGTAGGAGTTTTGTTGGGTTTATTACTTCATTACACTCGTTTTGGAAATTGGATCTTTGCCACTGGAGATAATGCCGATGCAGCTCATGCTATGGGGATTCAAACTCATATGGTAAAAATGGTAGCATTTATAATTGTTGGAATTTTGTGTGCTTTTGTGGCAGGAATGCAGATTGCTCGGGTGAGTTGTTTTACCTCCCGTACTGGCGAAGGTTGGGAATTGAAAGCCATGGCAGCATGTGTAGTCGGAGGAACGTCGCTACGTGGTGGTATTGGTGATATGGCCGGTATTTTTTTGGGTGCTTTTGCCATTTCAGTTATTGAAAACGGTTTGGTTGTCCTGAGAATCCCTTATTTTTGGACTTATACAGTATTTGGTCTAGTCATTATATTTTCGGTTCTTTCCAGTATGTATTTGGAAAAACAGAAATGGGCTCAGAAATAAAAATATTTTTAAAAAACTTCCATTTAAAAATCGTTGTTGATAAAATAAATATAATCTTGAATAAGTAAAAAGCATTTTGATTGTTTCATTGTTAATATAATAGCAAGAAGGCCTTTAGGCCTTCTTTTTTTTGGATTATTTTCCTATGTACCTTCGGGAGCATAATATAGGAATAAGGAATAGGATTATAAATATAATGGAAATTTTATCAGTAGTTTATTGTTTTTTATACTAATTTATGCTATTGATGTTTAGACATGGAGGTGTTATAGTGCACTGGTTTTGGGAAGAACCCTGGATTAGGCCATGGGTTGCTGTTTTTATCGTATATCTTTTTATTTATTGGGCTTATCAAATCTTTATTGCTATACGTGGGGTATGGAGCCCACCACCACTTCTTCCTGCCAAAAGCTATCGTCATTTTGCGATTTTAATTCCGGCTCACAATGAGGAAAAAGTGATCGGAAATTTATTAGAAAGTTTAATTGATCAAAATTATCCAAGCAATTGTTTTGATATATATGTTTCCTGTGATAATTGTCAAGATCGAACTGCTGAAATAGCTAAAAGTTTTAAGGTAAATTTATTGGAAAAACCTGAAACAGCACAAGTTGGTAAAACCGGAAATGTACAATGGGCTTTAAGAGAAATACCTTGGGAAGAATATGATGCTGTGGCAATGTTTGATGCCGATAATCTCGCTGAAAAAAATTTCTTAGCAAAAATGAATGATTATCTGGAAAGCCACCCTGAAGCTCAGGCAATCCAGGGATATCTGGATACCAAAAATCCCAATGATACTTGGATCAGTCGATCCTATGCATTAAGTTATTGGTATACCAATCGATTTTGGCAGTTGGCTCGTTCCAATTGGGGGCTTTCAGCTGCTCTGGGTGGTACTGGATTAGTGGTTACGGTAAATTGCTTAAAAACCATGGGGTGGGATTTAAAAAGCCTCACCGAAGACCTGGAATTTTCTACCCGGATTATTTTAAGTGGAGGTCGAGTCCACTGGAATAATGAGGCCATAATTTTTGATGAGAAGCCGCTTACTTTTTGGGCATCGCGTCG
>JAGPGC010000057.1 GCA_018056205.1 Candidatus Atribacteria bacterium
AAACTCTCTCCCGATGAAAAAAAGGAATGGGGGAAAAAAATCAACCATTTAAAAAACTTAATAGAAAGCCAACTTCAGGAAAAATTAAATGAGCTTAATCAGTCATTGAAACCATCGGTAAAGGTTGATATCTCGCTTCCCGGGAAAAAGCCTTGGGCAGGATCGTTTCATCCCATTCAAATAACTCTTCACCAAATTCTTTCAATTTTTAAAAGTTTGGGGTTTCGAGTTGAATCGGGACCTGAAATTGAAAGTGAATATTACAATTTTGAAGCTTTGAATTTTCCACCCGACCACCCAGCTCGTGATGCTCAAGATTCCTTTTTTCTCGATAAAGAATATTTATTACGAACCCATACCTCACCATCTCAAATTCGAATTATGCAAAAAATTCAACCCCCTTTTAAGGTAGTAGTACCAGGGAAATGTTTCCGGCGAGATGCTATGGACTCTTCTCACAGCCCCATGTTTCATCAAGTTGAAGGTTTAGTAGTTGCTGAATCAATTTCCATGGGTGATTTGAAAGGAACCATTGAAGTTTTCGCTCGGCGCTTTTTTGGAAATGATCGAAAACTTCGCTTTCGTCCCAGCTTTTTTCCCTTCACCGAACCCAGTGCTGAAGTGGACATTTCTTGTGGAATATGCCAAGGAAAGGGATGCCGTTCTTGCGGACAATCGGGATGGTTAGAAATTATGGGCTCAGGATTAGTTCATCCGAAGGTCTTTGAGGTTGCTGGATACAATCCCAACCAGGTACGGGGTTTTGCTTTTGGAATGGGAATCGATCGGGCTGCCCTTTTGAAATTCGGCATTCCCGATATACGTTGGCTTTTTGAAAATGATGTAAAATTTATCGAACAATTTCAGGCTATTCAATAGGGGTATTCAAATACAATGAAAGTTGCCTATTCTATTCTCAAACGTTTTATACCAGATCTTAATTATCCGGTGGAAAAGATCGCTGAGGTTCTGACCTCTCAAGGTTTTGCTATCGAAAGTTTGATAAGTTCTACTGAGATTTTTTCACCTAACCTGATAGCCGCTACCATTATCCAACGGAAAACCGGCATTCTTTTTGATGTGTGTACCGTTCAAATAAAGGAACGGCAATATGAATTTAAATGTGAAAAATGGGGGATCCCCGAAATTGGAAAAAGAGTTTTGTTGAACCCAATGGGGGGATCGGTGAGTACCCAGCCCCTTCTTAACCAACATATTCCTGAAAAAGAAGAATTTTTCATTGAACTCCCCGATACCTTCCCCGAGGGAGAACCCCTTTTTCACCATTTAATTGGAGAAGATTGGGTTTTAGATGTCGAAATCACTGCTAATCGAGGAGATTGTATGTCAATCATTGGCTTAGCTCGTGAAATAGCCGCAGGTCTTGATTTAGATTACCTGATACCTCCTCATCATTTAGTTGTCGATGAAATGAGCAGCAACTATCAAGTAACTATAAAAGATCCGGATCTTTGCTCTTTTTATAGTGGGAGGTTAGCTAAAAATTTTAAAATTAAGCCTTCCCCTTGGTGGATCATTCATGAACTCTATCTTTTGGAACAACGTCCTATTAATCAGGTAGTTGACGTTACCAATTTGGTGATGATGGAAACCGGTCAACCACTTCATGCTTTTAATGCTTTAAATATTTCCGATCAAAAAATTGTGGTGAGAAGAGCAAAAAATAACGAATCATTAAAAACCCTTGATGGAATAGAAAGAAAACTAACTGAAAATATGCTAGTGATTGCCGACTCAACACGCCCAGTTGGTATTGCCGGTATTATGGGAGGATATGAATCACAGGTTTCTCCTGATACTCAGGATATTTTTTTAGAAGCAGCGATATTTTTGGGAAGTCAAATTCGAAAAACTGCTCGAGAATTAGGGTTACGAACCGAAGCTTCCGCTCGTTTTGAAAGAGGAGTCGATCCTGGAGCGGTATTGTATGCCAGTGAACGTGCCTTGCATCTTCTCCAAGAAATTGATCCATCAATAAAAATTTTAAAAGACTGGGTAATAAGTGGAGAGGCGATAAGGGATGAAACTGAAATAGAATTTTCTTCTTCCTGGGTTGGGGATATTATGAACTGTGAAATCCCTCTGGAAAAAATGCAAAAGATATTAATCAAGTTAGGTTTTATTCTTCTTTCTCAACCTAACAATCCTATAATCAAGGTGAAGGCTCCATCCTGGCGACCTGATGTTCAGCGGCCAATCGATTGTGCTGAGGAGGTTGGTCGTATTTTTGGATATGATAATATTATATCTCAAATTCCCAGTTTCCCTTTTGACCCAGGAAACCCTCAAAAGGAATTATTAGGAGAGGAAGTTCTCCGCAACTATTTACGTTCAAGAGGTTTAAAGGAATGCGTTTCCTTATCACTGAATAGCCAAGCCAACTGTGATATATTGGGCATTTCCCCATCCGATATCATTCGAGTTCTTAATCCACTTTCCCAAGATCATGTCATTCTTCGACCGGATCTGATCATTAGTGCTCTGGATATTTTAAAAACCAATATTTCTCGAGGACGAGAAAATTTTGGTTTTTTTGAGTATGGTGAGGTATTTTCGCGAAGAAATGACTCAGATAAACCTTATAATGAAGAATGGCGATTGGCTGTGGTATTGAGTGGCTATTGTTATCCTGCTTATTGGCAGCAGCTTTCCCAGATAGATATTTTTTACTTGAAAGGTTTCGCTGAAAGCCTAATAGAACTTACTGGATATCCACTTAAAAAAATTAAGTGGCAAACTTTAGACAAAAATCCCTATTTTGACTCAAACCTTTCTTTTTGCGGTATCATCGAAAATGATATTGAAATTTTACGAGGAGGGTTGATTAGCAAAAAGACCAGTGATGCTTTTGGTATTTGGGGGGAACATTATTGTTTGGAAGTAGCCTGGGAAAAGCTCCTCCATCAATTAGATACTCATGACTTTAAACTTCAGGAAATCAACCGCTATCCTTCGATTCGGCGTGACATTTCTATTGTTGTAAATCAAGACCAGACCTGGGAAAGTATCGAATCTTTGGTTCAACAAGTCGCATTTTCTCATGATTTACCAATTGAAACCATCGAGCTTTTTGATTCCTATCAGGGAGAACGCCTTCCTCCCGGGAAAAAAACCTTTTCTTATTCTCTAATTTTCCGTTCAAACCAAAAAACTTTGACTGATAATGAAGTAGACGAGTGGGTTGGAATCATTAAAACCGCTATTAAAAAAGAACCTGAAATTGCCCTCCGGGAAGAATTAACAGGAGGATTATAATCGACTGGTATAGTTTAGTTTGCATTTTTATACTTATTTTTAATGTTATTCGAAGTTCGATCCGAGGTTTCAGTAAAGAAATTCTGGCTTTGACCGGGGTCATAATTGGACTCCTGAGTGCCATAAAATTTCATCAGAGTCTTGGCCAATTTTTAACTCATCTCTTTCACTGGAACTCCGTCTGGATGAATTTGATCAGCTTTTTTGTGATCTTCATTCCCCTAGTTATACTTTTTTCTTGGATGGGAATACATTTTCGCAAAGTATTTACCCGCCTTGATATTGTTTGGTTTGATGCTATCCTTGGCTTTATCATTGGCATCCTTAAGGGTTTCCTCTGGATCTGTATCATTACTCTTTTTGTACTCAATTTATCCTTTCTCGAATTTTTAAACAATGGTGTTTATCAATCTCGTTTTTATCAGAATTTTACATATCCCATCATGATTTTTATTGATTCCATGGTGCAAAAAATTCCCGAGTTTTCTTTTCTCGATGTTTATTTAGAAAAGGGTATTGACCAAAGTGACAATGAACTTATCAAAAGATATACTGAAGAATTTTGATTTTGATAAAATACTCCTTCAACTGAGCTCTGCTTGTATTTGTGAAAACTCGCGCCAAAAAATGATGAAAATACAGCCCTATTCAAATCCTGAAGATATCAACCAAAGATCGCAAACTGTTCAACAATTTCTCGAGTTCATCACTTTTGATGGTGATTTGGATTTAACCGGATTAACTGACCTTGGCGAGGTTTTTCAAAAAATTGCCATTCCCGGATCGATTCTTAGTTTGAATCAGGTTATTCTTTTCTTTAATTTTTTACTCCTCTGTGAAAAAACTAAACGCCTTTCAAGAGAAACCAAAATGAAAGAAAAATATCCATTACTCATGGTTATTTTCGATGCCATCGAAAGCTATACTTCTCTTATAAAAGCAATAAAAAATGCCTGTTCACCCGATGGTTTTATTCTTGATACTGCCAGTCCTCGGCTTAATGATATTCGAAAACGGCTCAGTCACCTTCAAGAAGAAATTCGAATAACCATCGAAAGATTCCTCCGTAATCGGGATATTGTTCCCTTCCTTCAAGACACCACCTATACCATTCGACGAGGGAGATATGTTATTCCATTCAAATCGGAATTTCGAGGACGTATTGATGGAATCGTTGTCGATTACTCATCTTCTGGTTCTTCAGTTTTTATTGAACCAAAACCGATTCTTTATTTGAACAATGAATTAGAGGTTTTATCTATTCAAGAAAAAGATGAAATCGAAGCCATTCTTTTGAAATTAACTAATGATATTAGACCTTTTCTTAATCAAATTAATTCTTCATACCAAGCCTTGATCGAATTGGATATTCTTCACGTTCAATCACAACTGGCTCGAAAGTGGAGAGCCAGCATTCCTCTGGTAGGAGGAAAAGATTTAATAATTAAAGAAGGTAGGCACCCACTTTTAGGTGAAAAAGCTGTTCCCTTCTCACTACATTTAAGTTCTGATAAAAAAATTATGGTAATCAGTGGACCGAATGCGGGTGGGAAAACTGTCCTGCTAAAAAGTATGGCTTTAATTGTTTATCTTGCTCATTGTGGAATTCCGGTTCCGGTTGACCCTGGTTCTTCTTTACCCTTTTATCATCATCTTTTTGTAGATATTGGAGACCATCAAGATATTGAGCAAAATCTCAGTACCTTTACCTATCGACTTTCAGCTTTTCAAGAATCACTTTCACTACTTTCTTCGCAAAGTTTATATTTGATTGATGAAATTGGGACGGGAACCGATCCTAATGAAGGATCAGCTTTAGCGATTGGAATAATTGATTTTTTGAATCAACAGGGAGCGACTTGTATTGCCACTACTCATTATCCTTTGATAAAAAGTTATGTTTCTCAACAACCCGGAATGATCTCAGCATCGATGGAATTCAATCCACTCCTTTTCCAGCCTACTTACCGGCTCTTAATTGATGAAATTGGGGAAAGTTATGGAATTAAAATTGCCGAAAAAATTGGTATCCCTCATTCAATTATAAAAACAGCTCTTCGACAACTTCAAAAAGAGTGGATTGATCTTAATGAATTAATTATTGCTAATCGGAAAAAAAACCAAGAATTAAACAGTTTGCTGTCAGAATTGCAAAAAAAGGTGGAAGAAAACACCCTTCGACAAATGGAAATTGTTCGTCTTCAGGATGAATTAGAATCCCAAAAAAAAATCCTTATCAAAGATTTTCAGGAAAAATTAACTCAATATCTTAAAAAAACTCGGGATGAAGTTTCCCAACTAATCGGTCAATTAAGAAAAGAAAAAGCTCTTGATGAAAACGTCTACCAGAAATTAAAAGAACGAATCATTCAAAATCCTAATTTAAAACAAGAACTTAACTGGACTTCTTCCTCGGTATCTACCAATACCTCTCAACAGCTGGTATTTCAAAGCGGAGAAAAAGTGAAGGTTGATATTTTTCAAAATGAAGCTGAAATCTTAGCTATCGACAATGTAAAAAATGAAGCGACTGTTCTAGTTAATGGAAGAAAATGGGTTCTTTCCATCAATCATCTTCAAAAAAAATCCAGTGAGGAAGAGGCCAAAACTTCTCAACTGTTGAGTTATTCTTTCCAGCCATCCTTTAATAAGGTGAGTAATCAAATTGAAATTCGAATGATGAAAGTCGAAGAAGCACTCGATAAACTGGAGAAATTTTTTGATCAAGTACTCTTGGCTGGATTCAAAACCATATATATCATTCACGGGAAAGGAGAGGGAATTTTAAGAAAAGTGACTCAGGAATTTTTACAAAATCATCCTGCAGTGGAAAGCTTTCGAAACGGTTTTCCCGAAGAAGGAGGCTTAGGGGTAACCGTGGTAATTCTCAAAGATTAATTCTGAAAAATCTTTATCAATCAGTACACTTATTGCATATTTTAGTCGGTTCAGTTCCTAATTTAAAAGGTAGAACAATAGTTTTTTTACAGGAAGAGGAAGGAAGAAGTCCCGATTTTAAACAAACTGATCTTTCAACTACCGACTCCGGACGGACAAAATCATGTTCTGGAATATTTTCATGAGCAACTTTCATAACTTTGGCAAAAAGTGGGGCAGCAATTATTCCCCCAGTCTTAGCTTCTCCTAAAGGCTTACGGTCATCATTTCCCAAAAAAACCCCGCATACCACATCTGGGGTAAAACCAATAAATAAAGCGTCAATAAAATCTTCGGTTGAACCAGTTTTCCCACCAGCTGGACGGCCAATATTGGCACGCTTAGCTGTTCCACGTTCAATAACTCCCTGGAGTAAACGAGCCATTATATAAGCAGTATCAGCTGGTATAGCTTGACGAATGACTTTATTACTGGAATAAATGATATTCCCTTCCCAATCTACAATTTTGGAAATAGCGTAGGGTTCAGGAATACGCCCTTCATTGGCAAAAGCACAATAAGCATTAACTAACTCCATTAAAGTCATTTCCGAAGTTCCTAAAGCTAATGATAGATTTTTTTGGAGCTGTGATTTAACCTGCATTCTACGGGCATAATTGATCACTTGGTCAGGACTTAATTGTTGTAATAGTTTGATAGCAATGATATTGATAGATTGTTCCAAGGCTTCGTGAATTTGAATTGGCCCTCGAAAGGTTCTATCATAGTTTTTGGGTTTCCAACCATCAGCGAATTGGATTGGGTCATCGACATACCAATCGACTGGCGTAACCCCATTTTCTATAGCGGTGGTATAGATAAAAGGCTTAAACGTTGAGCCTGGCTGACGATAAGCCTGAGTTGCCCGATTAAACTTACTTTCTTGATAA
>JAGPGC010000058.1 GCA_018056205.1 Candidatus Atribacteria bacterium
CCTTGTTTGATTCGCTACGAAGGAAATGATGCTGAACTTATCGAATTAGCTAAAAAGAATGCTCTTAAATTAGGGTGCGGCCATTGTTTTATTTTATTTTTAAAAGATGGCTATCCAATTAATGTATTAAATGCACTGAAGATGGTCCCAGAAGTGTGTCATATATTTTGTGCTACAGCTAATCCCTGTGAGGTTATAGTAGCACATTCCCAACAAGGTAACGGGATTATGGGAGTGATTGATGGATATCCACCCAAAGGAATAGAAGGTGAAAAGGATAAATTAGAACGACAGGAACTCCTTCAAAAATTTGGATATAAAAGATAATAGGTTTGATTGCCAAAAATAGTGAATACAAGGAAAGGAGAAAAAGTGTGAATACGATTGAGGTATTAAAAACTAGACGCTCAATTCGTAGCTATCTTACCAAACCAATAGAAAAGGAAAAAATTGAAACTATCATCGACTGTGCACGTTTAGCTCCAAGCGCCATTAATATTCAACCTTGGGAATTTATTGTGTTAACTGAACCTAAAATAAAAAAAGCGGTAGCTGATGCAACTGATTATGGAAAATTTATTCAAGATGCCCCAGTTGCTATTGTGGTTCTTTGTAGAAATGTAAAATATTTCCTTGAAGATGGTTGTGCAGCAACCATGAATATTTTAATTGCGGCTCATGCTTTGGGATTAGGAGCTTGCTGGATCGCCGGGGACAAAAAACCTTATGCAGAAAGAGTCGTTGAGCTATTAGATGCTCCGAAAGACTACCGATTAGTGAGTCTCATTTCCATGGGTTATCCTATGGAGACTTCTCTGAGTAGTAAGATGAAAAGGCCACTTAATGAGGTCATTCATTGGGAATCATTTTAATCAGGGGAGCTTAAGATTATGAAAATTGGCATACTTTCTGATTCTCACGATGCTTTGGAAAAAATACGGAAAGCAACTCAAATCTTTCTAGAAAAAAAAGTAGATGGAGTCATCCATGGTGGAGATTTTGTTGCGCCTTTCTCAGTAGCAATATTATCTGAGTTAACTATTCCTTGGTGGGGTGTGTTGGGAAATAATGATGGAGAGGTTGTTGGAATATTTCAAAAATCCAAAGGATTAATCCATTCTTATTATCAAGAAATTGAAGTTAATTCCTATCATATATGGGTTTCTCATTATTATCACCCAGCTGAACTTGCCTTTCAATCAGGAAGATATAACTTATCTATTTTTGGCCATACTCATGAAAAAAAATTACTGGAAGAAAAAGGTCGATTTCTATTGAATCCAGGAGAAAGTTGTGGTCTCCTCACCGGTGTGGCATCGATTGCTATTTGTGATTTAGCTAAAGAAGAAGTCGAATTCCTCGAAATTTGATATTATAGGAATTAAAGATAAATACTTTTGTTTTACTAATTGGATAATATTCGTCTTTCCATTGGTATGCAGTGAATTGAAAAAAAACAGTGAAACGTATATTATGCTAACAATCTTATCAAATAAAATTGTTGAGTTAGTTTTTACAATGAACCATTAGTAAATATGATGATATAAACAAGGTAAAAAGGCACCTGGGATGATTTACAGTGGTAAATAATTATTACAGGAGGAGGAACAATGGAGATTATACGAGGTCATTTTACCCGTCAGTTAAGAGAAGTACAGGAAGATTTGGTAAATATGACCCAGGCTGCTAAAAAGATGCTGCAGATGGCTATTGAATCACTTCAAGAAAGAGATGTGGCGAAAGCCAAAGAAGTTATTTCTTTAGATGACATTGTTGATTCTTATAATTATAAAATCGAAGAAAAGTGTTTGAGAATGATTGCTCTTCAGCAACCAGTAGCTAAAGATTTGCGAGTTATAGCAGCTGTAATGAAAATCATAACTGATGTGGAAAGAATCGGTGATTATTCAATTGATATTGCTAAATTCAGTATTCGTCTTGCCGATAAGCCTCTCTTTAAGCCACTTATCGATGTGCCAAAAATGGCTGAAATTGTAGTAAAAATGTTAGAAGAAACCTCGGCAACCTTCATCCAAAAAGACCTGAATGTTGTCCAAAAAGTTGTTGATGATGACGATAAAGTTGACAATCTTTATCGTTCAATTCATGAAGAAATCGTAAATTACATTGAAAAGGATCCTTCAGTTACCAGACAGGCTATTTGGATTCTTATGATTGCTCGCTATTTAGAAAGGATTGGGGACCATATCACCAATATAACTGAACGGATTTATTATATGGAAACCGGTGAGATGATTGAACTTCATCAGTAAAAACGAATTAATGAGATTTCCCATTGAAAAGACTATATATTATTTTACCCAGCCTGGTAAAGAAAATACCCAAAAAACTTTAGAATTAGCTGTGGAACGAGCTCTTTATCAATAGTAAGGGAAAAGGAATACTTTTTCAAGAGGAGGAATAAATCATGGTAACGACTTTTAAAGTTACTGGACATTGGGATGGATGTTTGAGAGTAAAATCCAAGGTACGTAATTTTACACTATCATATGACGAGCCACCATCACTTGGGGGTGAAGATACGGCTCCGAATCCGGTTGAGGCGATGCTCTCATCATTAGTTGGATGCTTAAATATTGTTGCTTGTGTGGTTGCTAATGAGAAAAAGTTACCAATTGAAGGAATTGATATCACTGTCGAGGGCGATCTTGATCCACGAGGATTTATGGGTCAAGATAAGACCGTCCGTCCTGGAATGTTGGCTATTCGCTATAATATGCAGGTAAAAGGAAATATAGACGATATTCAGTTAAACGAGTTTTTAGGGGAAGTCGAAAAAAGATGTCCAGTATCTGATACCCTAAAGAATGGGACAAATATAACTGGGAGTATCACAAAAGCTTAGATATTAATTCGGAGGTGTGAGTTGTAAGTTATTAAAATATTTTGCCAGAGGGTAACTATTCCCTCTGGCTTTTTATTTTTAGATGATTATTTTGAAGAATCACTCACCATAGGAATTAGTAGAAAATGAAAAGTTTTGCTATAGTTTTGTATATTATTTTTTAGGTTAGAATCTCATCTTTCAAACACTTTAATAAAAGATGAAAGGATGAGATCCCCACGCGGAAAAGAACCGCTCAGGATGACGACATTTTCAAATAATAACCTTTTACTCATTTATTATAAATACTGAATTCTAAAAAATTACTAAGGGAGGATGAAAATGAAAGCTGCTGTTTTAGAAGGGATTGATCAATTAGTCGTAAAAGAAGTCCCTAATTATAAAGTTAGTCGGGGTGAAGTATTAGTTCGGGTAAAGTCCTGTGCAGTATGCGGCTCTGACTTGCGAATTATGCATTCCGGAAATCCTCGAGTACAATATCCTCAAATCATTGGTCATGAAATTGCTGGAGAAGTTGTAGAAGTGGGAGCTGGAGTTGAACGATTTGGAGTAGGCGATCGAGTTGCAGTTGGAGCCGATGTTCCCTGTGGGAAATGCTATTGGTGTCAGAATGGCAAGGGAACCAACTGTGCCATAAATTACGCAGTAGGTTATCAATTTCCTGGGGGTTTTGCCGAATACATCTTATTGAATGAGTTAACCGTTAATCAACAGGTGGTTAACTTAATTCCTGATAATCTATCTTATGATGAAGCGAGTCTGGCTGAACCTTTAGCCTGTGCTATTAACGGATTAGAAATGACTCAATTGGCCGTTGGTGATTCACTCTGTATTATAGGAGCTGGTCCGATTGGCTGTATGATGATTGAATTAGGTCGTCATATGGGAGCAACCAATATCATTGTCATTCAGAGATCGCAAAAACGCTTAGACATGGCCAAAAAATATAGTGCCGATCACTACTTTCTCAGTGATGACCCTGATATGGAAGCTAAAGTAAAAGGAGTCACCAGAGGTGAAGGTCCAGATGTAATCATGATTACCTGTGCTTCACCCGAGGCTCAGGAACAATCCCTTCTTTTGGCTCGGCATCGGGCACGGATTAATTATTTTGGAGGGCTGGCTACCAATGCAAGGAAATTAAATATATCGAGCAATCTTATTCATTATAAAGAACTTACTGTGTTAGGAAGTCATGGTAGTCTTCCTCGACATCATAAAAAGGCGATACAGATTATTGATAAAGGAATGGTTCATGCCGCTCAATATATTACTCATCGTTTCCCTTTGGATCGTATTCATGAGGCTTTTAGAGCTGCTGAATCAAGAGAAGGGCTGAAAGTGGTGGTGAATCCTTAACAATGGATAGGATGAATGCGTTAGTATTGCTGAAACCAGGTGAAATTCAATTTCAAAGCGTACCAAAACCCATTCCTGAAAAAGGAGAAGCCCTGGTAAGGGTGAAGGCCTGTGGTATCTGTGGATCTGATATTCCCCGTATTTTTGGAAATATTGCTTATTATTATCCTTCAATACCTGGACATGAATTTGCCGGTGAGATAATAGAAGTTGGTGATTTTAATCATGACGGTAGTTGGGTGGGTAAGAGAGTAACCGTTTTCCCTTTGATTCCTTGTTATCAATGCCGTTTTTGCCAAATTGGGCTTTATGAAATGTGCGAAAATTATGGATATATTGGCTCCCGGAGAAACGGAGCTTTTGCCGAGTATGTAAACGTTCCAGTTACTAACTGTATGGAGCTTCCAGAAAATGTTTCCTATGAATGTGGAGCATTGAGTGAGCCTGCTGCTGTAACTCTCCATGCTCTTAGGAGATCATTAATACCCTTTGGCAAAACCGTAGCCGTTTTTGGATTAGGTCCTATTGGGGTGCTTTTTGGAATATGGGCAAAAATATCAGGAGCAAGGTGTTTAATTGGATTTGATATCGATCCACAAAAAGTTGATTTTGCCCGGAAAAATGGATTTGACGATGCCATCATACCGGAACCGGAAATATTGGAAAAAGCGGTTGAAAAGAATACGGAAGCTTTCGGTTTCGATCTTACCTGTGAAGCTTCGGGAAGCAGCCGAGCTTTAGTAGATTCAATAAAAATAACTCACAAATTTGGAGAAGTTATTCTCTTGGGGAATCAGGAACGTGAAGTTACCTTAACCCCTCGAGAAATGAGCCTTATCTTGAGAAAACAATTGACTCTCCATGGAACCTGGAATTCACGATTTACTCACATTGGTTCGGATTGGAAAGCAGTTTTGGAATTTGAAAATTCTGGTCAGGCTAATTTTAAACCATTTATATCTCACCGTCTTTCATTGGAAGAAACCCCGGAGTTTATACTTTTTATGAAAGATAAAAAAGTATTTTACAACAAGGTTCTCATTATCCCCTAAAAAAATAGATAAGCACTTATATAGGCACAAAAATTATGCGGACGAAGGAAGGTTAACCATGAATGAACCACCAGTAAAAATTAGTGCTTCATTAGATTGTGCAAATTATTTGGATTTGTTAACTGATATACGAAAATTAGAGAAAGGTGGAGTGGATATGCTCCACTTGGATATCATGGATGGACATTTTGTACCTAATTACGCACTGGGTACCAATTTACTCCGAAAACTTCGACCCCAAACTAATCTGCTTTTTGATGTTCATTTCATGACTAGTAATCCTGATGTATCAATACCGATTTTTGCCAACTTGGGAGCCGATATAATTACCTTTCATGTTGAAGCGACCTCTCGTCTTCATCAAATGGTAGGAGCTATTAAAAATTTGGGGAAAAAGGCCGGCTTAGCTTTAAATCCATCTACCCCACCTGGAATTCTTGAATATATTCTTCCTTACATAGATATGGTATTGGTTATGACGGTCGATCCAGGATTTGTTGGACAAAAATTTGTACCAGAAGTAGTGAAAAAAGTTCAAATAATACGTGAAATGATTGAATCATTCCGATTAAAAATTGATATTGCCGT
Source organism: Candidatus Atribacteria bacterium (assembly GCA_018056205.1). Classification (GTDB taxonomy): domain Bacteria; phylum Atribacterota; class Atribacteria; order Atribacterales; family Atribacteraceae; genus Atribacter. The sequence continues at coordinate 5,866 of JAGPGC010000058.1, forward strand.
AGATGGAGGAATAGGCGAGAAAACCGTCCCACTTTTAAAAAAAGCCGGTGCTAATGTATTTGTTGCAGGAACTTCCAGCATCTTTTCTGGGAAAGAAGAGATTGAAATTGCTTCTCATAAATTTCGTCAATTGTGTGAAAAAATTTATTAAGGAGTGAAAAATATGTCGTTTTACGAAGATTTGTTAAACCAACTAATAACTTGGAAAAAAATTGATACTCATGAACATTTCCTTCCTCAGGAAACCTATCAAAACCACCCGGATATTCTATTCGCTATCCTTCGAGAAAGTTATCTTCCCTGGATTGTTTATGGAGCCCGGGATCATAATACGGTGACTATAACCCGCGAAGATCTTTTGCAAGGTATGAAAAAGATACCTGCCAGCGCTTTTTTGAGATATATAATTGAAGCCTTTCAATTTATGTATGGTTTTTCCGATGAAGAAATCAACGAAAAGAATTGGGATGAACTTTCTCAGCTCATTCAAGAAAGCTACTTGCAGAAAAATATGCTGGAATATTGGATCTTTGAAAAATTGAATGTCGAAAAAGTTGTTCATGATCGCTACTGGAAATTTGGAGAATTCGATATTGATCTAAACCATTATTTTCCAGTTCTTAGAATTGATCCATTGTTTTGTGGTTATTCAAAAGTAAAATTAAATCATGACCGGATGAATCCCCATATCGAGGTAGAAAAACAAGGTATTTACCTTGAAACTTTCGATGAATTTCTTTCCTTTATAGATCTAATTTTCAAAAAAGGAATAGCTCAGGGTATTGGAACGATGAAATGTGCGGTTGCTTACGATCGAACCCTTCGTTTTGAAAGGGTTGAACGACAACAAGCCGAAAAGGCATTTTATAAAAAAGATGGGACTGAACTCCCCTCCGAACTGAGAGATTTTCAGGATTATATTTTTCATTATTGTCTTCAGAAAGCGGTTGAATATCATCTCCCAGTTCAAATTCACACTGGACCAGGCAAGGCTTTTCAGACAGCAGCTTCACATTTAGGAAATATTTTTGAAGAATATCATGATTTAAAAATATCCCTTTTTCACGGAAGCTTCCCCTGGGTTGGAGAACCAGGAGCTATGTCTCTCTTCTATCCCAACCTTTATTTAGATTTGGTTTGGCTACCGGTTATGTCACCAACCTATGCACTTTTAGCT
>JAGPGC010000002.1 GCA_018056205.1 Candidatus Atribacteria bacterium
AAACCCAGCTAAGAGAAACTGCTCCCAGCTACTATGTAGTAAGTAAAAACTGTCTCAAACCCTTGATAAATAACCATCAGAAACAGAAAAAGGGGTAACTTCAGTTTAGAGAGAAATGTTAAAAAAGAGCACCTTTTAATAGGGGAAGAAAATTTAAAAAAACCAGAAATATTGAATTTATTATACTTTGGTATTGTAAAAAAATTTTACTAATTATAAAGGGAGAAAATAAGAAAGAATTATCTTACCCTAAATTAAGGAGAATTATGGATGAATTTATATTTTCTTTTTGTGATTTTAGTGGTATTAATTCTGTTTTTTTGGTGGATTTTCCCACTTTTTTTCCATGGAATTCCCTGGCAACCGACCGACATGAAAAGAGTAAAACGGATGTTAGAGATGGCGGAACTTAAACCCGAAGAAACTCTTTATGATTTAGGTTGTGGAGACGGAAGAATTTTAATCTATGCTGCTCAGCAATACCATGCCAAAGCAATTGGTATAGAAATTAATCCATGGCTTTATGTCTTGACTTGGATTCGAATTTTTTCCCTTGGTTTACATCATAGGGTTAAGGTTAAACTAAAAAACATCCATGATGTATCCCTGCAAAATGCAGATGTAATAACAATCTTTCTTTTCCAAAATGTGAATGACCTATTGAGAGATAAATTTTTAAGAGAACTCAAACCAGGAGCAAGAATAGTTTCCTACGTCTGGATATTAAAGGACTGGGAACCAGATTTGGTCGATCAGGAAAATAATCTTTATAAGTATACTCGATGATATTACTCTCAAGACGAATGAAATATAGAAATACGAAAGAAAGATTTTGATCAATAAAAAATGGAAAAGTTCCCCTTGAATAAATTTTTTAAAGATCGAGAACAAGATGGAAAATGGTGATTTTGAAACCTTTTGGGGAGGCATCTAAGGTGGCTACCATTGATGAAATAGCCAAAAGAGCCGGTGTATCAAAAAGTACGGTATCAAATGTTTTAAATAATCGAGATGAAAGAGTAAGCGTTGACACGAAAGTACGTGTAGAACAGGTCATAGATGAATTGGGATATGGATCCCATCGGAAAAAAAGATCTATTTATCCAAAATTGAATACTATCACCGTTCTTTTCCCTCATTCTCTGCACCGGCTGTTGGGATTTTCCTTATATCAAGAAATATTCAAGGGAATTGCTTTTACTGCTTACCAATTAAACTATCAAATTATAATTACTGCTTCGGGACAAGATTTTCATTCAGCTATGATTTATGAGGACTTGCTTGATACTGACTTAGCCGAAGGCTATCTCGTTTTAGAATTACTCAAAAGGGATAGTCGCCTAAAATGTTTTACCCATTGCCTAAAACCATTTGTAACGATAGGGAAACCAGAGGTACAAGATGCGAGGGGAGTAAGCTGGGTTTCGATAGATATGGCTGCCATGGTAGAAAAGGCAGTCCGTAAACTGTTAAATAATGGCCATCGTTACTTAGCTTTTTTGGGTTTAGAGGATAAGCGGATTTTCACCATTCAAGCTCAAAGAGGTTTTATACGAGCTCTGGATAAAGAACAAATAAGTAAAAGAAATATGAACATTTTGCATTTAGAGCCAGATCTTTATCAAACCGAATCATTGGTAAAGAATTTATTGAAACAAAACCCAAAAATAACCGCCCTCTTTACTGAAAGCCAAATTTTAGCCGAAGGAGCTATAAAAGCTGCCAAGGCGCTTGGAATGCAGGTACCTGACGATTTATCAATAATGAGTATGCTGGAAAACCAATCTTCAGCTTTTTTTGAACCACCTCTTTCTGGGGTAGACTGGAAAGCCAAAGAACTAGGAGAACAGGCGGTTATACTGTTGGTTAAAATCATGGAAGGGCAAAAAAACGATATTTCTGGTCGATCGATTTCTTCCGAACTAATTATTAGGGAATCTTGTGGAACTAAAAACCAGAAATGTTGAATTTTAATTAATAAAATTTTTGGGGGGAGCATGGTAAAACTCCCCCCAAAAATTTAGGAAGAAATTCTTTCCTTGACCAGATTCATCAAGCCTCCTCGGGATATAATGTCCTGGATAAAAGGAGGGAAAGGTTGAGCTTGATAAGTTTTGCTTTGACTTATATTAATGATCGTCCCCTTTTTGGTGTCAATTTCGATTTCATCCCCAGGCAGAAGACGTGTTGTGGCTTGTTCCAACTCTAAGATGGGAAGCCCAATGTTTAAGGCATTCCGATAAAAAATTCTTGCAAAAGAAGATGCGACAATCGCCTTTATTCCTGATGCCTTAATAGCTAGCGGAGCATGTTCTCGGGAAGATCCGCAGCCAAAGTTTTTGCCAGCAACAATTATTGAATTGAAACTAATTTTCTTTTGAAAATCAGGATCTAAGTCTTCCATGCAATGTTTTGCCAATTCCAATGGATCGGTGGCAGTAAGGTATCGAGCGGGAATAATAACATCGGTATCGATATTATCCCCGTATTGGATGGCCTTTCCTTTAATAATCATAAAATCAACTCCAACTATAAAAATAATTAAATCATTAAAAAACCACCCACCTCTATATCCCTCCCTGGAGGGGAATAAAAAATCAAACAATGAAAGGCTTTTAAAAAAATTCCCCTCCAGTAGATGGGTGCTTTTTTAGTTTTTACTAATCATTCTCACACTCACTCATCACTGGATTTACAAAATAGAAAATGACTTTAGGTCTAACTCAAAAGTCAGGGAAGCTGTTCCGGTGAGGTGATATAACCAGCTATAGCCGAACTGGCGGCAATATATGGATTTACTAGGTAAACCTCACTTTTAATGTGCCCCATTCTCCCAACAAAATTACGATTGGTGGTTGATACGCATCTTTCCCCCTCAGCTAAAACCCCTAAATGCCCGCCAAGGCAAGGACCGCAGGAAGGAGGGCAAAGAACTGCGCCTGATTCCAAAAAGATTTGAACCAAACCTTCTCTTTCTGCTTGTAAAAGGATAGAAGGGGTTCCAGGAAAAATATACAACCTTACCCTGGGATGAACTTTACGATTTTTTAAAATTGTAGCAGCTTGCCTTAAATCTTCAATTCTGCCGTTAGTACATGAACCAATAACTGATTGATCGATTGAAATTCGTGGCAATGAAAAAACCGAATGGGTATTTTCGGGGAGATGGGGTAGAGCTACCTGGGGTTCGATTGAAGCAACATTTACCTCAATAATGTCTTTCCATTCAGCATCTGAATCAGAATGATGTATCTGTGGTTTTCTTGTTGGAGAAACATTAGACAGCATAGCCAAGGTTGTTACATCAGCTTCCATGATGCCGTTTTTCGCTCCAGCTTCCACTGCCATATTGGCTATAGTAAAACGTCCATCCATGGAAAGGGCGGAAATCGCCGATCCGGTAAATTCCATACTACAATAACGAGCTCCCTCGACTCCTATTTCTCCGATTATAAAAAGAATAAAATCCTTTCCGGTAACAAACTTACCAGGTTGGCCAGAGAGAATAAATTTAATTGACTCGGGGACCTTGAGCCAGGTTTCTCCCAAAGCCCAAGCAGCAGCAATATCGGTACTCCCCATCCCAGTAGAAAAAGCACCTAATGCTCCATAAGTACAGGTATGGGAATCAGCTCCGATAACCAGGTCTCCCGGTAGGACTAATCCTTTTTCTGGAAGGAGGACATGCTCAATACCTACCGAACCTCCCTCAAAGAAGTTTTTAATCTGGTTTTTTTGAGCAAATTCTCTCATTAATTTTAAATTTTGAGCAGAAGCGATATCTTTAGCAGGAGTATTATGGTCAGCTACTAATACCACTTTTTCTGGATCAAACATCGAATCAATTTGATATTTGTTTAATTCCTTAATACTCAAAGGAGCGGTGATATCATTGGCAAGAACTAAATCAACAGATACCTGGACCAACTCGCCGGCTGATACTTTTTCTTTACCGCTGTGTACGGCAATAATCTTTTCAGTAATTGTCATTCCCATAGGTAGTGCTCCTATTTTAAATATTAAATAAGGACGGTGAACCTTTTGGAAAGATTCACCCGTCTTTAAAAAATAAGAAAATAATTTTTTGGTTCTTTCAAATTTTATGGGTGGGTTTGGGGGTTAATTTTTTTCTGTTGAGTCATTTTGTTTATTGCTGACAAATAAGCGATAACACTAGCAACTACGACATCTTGATGAGATCCTCTTCCTACATAGACAGTATTGTCAGTAAAAATTCGAACTACCACCTCACCTAAAGCTTCAGTACCACCGGATATAGATTGAAGAGTAAAGTTTACCAAATTTGAAGAAATACCAACCATCTGTCCAATTGCTTTATAAGCAGCATCAACCGGACCAACACCAGTGGCTACTCCCTGCAAAGTTGAACCATTTTCGTGAATGAGTCTTACTGTGGCCGTGGGAAGAATATTGTTTCCACAGCAGACATGAACAAAATCCAAGCGGTAAACCTCTTCAGTACGAGTAGCTTCATCAGCAGCAATAAATTGAAGATCAGCTTCAGAAATCTGCTTTTTTTGATCAGCTAGTACTTTAAAGCGTTCAAAAGCTTGATTTAAATCATTTTCGGAAAGATGATAACCAAGCTCCTCCAATTTTTTGTTGAAAGCATGTCGACCGGAATGTTTTCCTAATACCAGGACTTTTTCTTCGCGCCCAATCAGTTTGGCATCCATGATTTCATAAGTACTCTTTTCTTTCAGTACGCCATCCTGATGGATTCCTGATTCGTGAGCAAAAGCATTTTGGCCAACCACTGCTTTATTGGGTTGGATTAGCATACCAGTGAGTTGACTGACTAACCGGCTGGTTCGATAGATTTCTGAATAATTAATCCCAGATTCGGCTTGATAAAAATCGTTACGAACATGTAAACCCATAACGATTTCTTCCAGTGAAGCATTTCCAGCTCGCTCACCGATTCCATTAATCGTGCATTCAATTTGACTAGCCCCACCCAACATTGCCGATAATGAATTAGCAACCGCCATTCCAAGGTCATTATGACAGTGAACGCTGACGATTACCTTTTCGATACCATCGGTATGGTTATATAGATATTGAATTAAGGTTTTCATTTCTTCTGGTGTAATGTAACCAACAGTGTCAGGTACATTTAAAACCGTTGCCCCAGCTTTAATTATTGCTGAATATACTTGGCAAAGATAATCCCAATCAGAACGAGTTGCATCTTCAGCTGAGAATTCAACATCACTTACATAACCTTTAGCTCGCTTAACTGCCCAAACTGCTTGTTCCAAAGCTTGTTCACGACTCATATGCAGTTTGTGTTTGAGGTGAATATCAGAAGTAGCAAGAAAAGTATGAATCGCTGGTTGTTCAGAAAAACGAACTGAGTCCCAGGCGATATCGATATCCTTTTCTTTAGAACGAGCCAGAGAACTGATTATTGGCCCTTTTACTTCCTGGGCAATAGTTTTTACTGCCAATGCATCTCCTGGAGAAGCAACGGCAAAACCAGCTTCAATAACATCGACATTGAGACGAGCTAACTGTTTGGCTATTTCTAATTTTTCTTGAACATTTAACGATACTCCTGGAGATTGCTCCCCATCTCTTAGCGTGGTGTCAAGTATTCGAACTTTTTTCACGCCAGTACCCTCCCAGTTATTTTTTTAACCAGGGCATCATATCACGCAGTTGTTTTCCTACTTTTTCAATGGTGTGTTGAAAATCTTTTTCTCTTAAGGCGTGATACGTTGGACGATTAGCCTGGTTTTCTAAAATCCATTCCCGGGCAAAGCTCCCGTCTTGTATTTCACTCAGTATCTTCTTCATCTCTTTTTTAGTTTCTTGATTAATAATTCTTGGACCCCGAGTTAGATCACCAAATTCAGCAGTGTCACTTACTACCTGGCGCATTAAGGTTAAACCTCCTTCATAGACCAGATCAACTATAAGCTTCATCTCATGGAGGCACTCAAAATATGCCACTTCGGGTTGATATCCTGCTTCTAAAAGGGTTTCAAAGCCAGCTTTTATTAGTGCAGTTAAACCGCCGCACAATACTGCCTGCTCACCAAAAAGATCGGTCTCAGTTTCCTCTTTGAAAGTGGTTTCTAAAACTCCCGCTCGGGTTGCTCCAATTCCACAAGCATAAGCTAAAGCTAATTCTTTCGCATTGCCTGAAGCATTTTGGTGAACAGCGATCAGAGAAGGAACTCCTTTTCCTTCTTGATACATTCTACGCACCAAATCACCAGGACCCTTAGGCGCTACCATAATAACGTCAACTGATGATGGGGGAATAATTTGGTGAAAATGGATATTAAAACCGTGAGAGAACATCAAAACTTTCCCTGGCGAGAGATTTTTGGCAATTGACTGTTGATATACCATTGGTTGAAACTGATCCGGTACCAGCATTTGAATTATATCTCCCATTTGAGCTGCTTCATCGGCATTTACTGGAGAAAAACCAACTTTTTTTGCTTTTTCAAAAGCGGGGGTTCCCGGTAATTCAGCAACAATAACGTCAATTCCACTATCTCGTAAATTCTGACCTTGAGCACTTCCTTGACTTCCAAAACCGATAATTGACACTTTTTTACCCTGCAATAATTCTAATCGAGCATCTTGATCATATAAAATTTTAGCCATGAAATTAACCTCCCTAAATTATATAAATTTATGGTTAATTAAAATCTTTTTGAATTATAAGGATTGACTTCCTCGAGCCAAAGCAATTTTGCCGGTTCGAGTCATTTCAATGATTCCGTATTTTTTCAGAAGTTGTTCAAGGGCATCAATTTTATCCGAAGTTCCAGTAACTTCAATGAGAAGGCTCTTTTCACTTACGTCAATAATCCTCGCCCGAAAAATTTCAGCAGTTTGGACAATTTCTCCACGAAGGTTAGAAGGAGCATTCACTTTTATTAAGGAAAGTTCTCGATCAACATAGCTGGTTTCAGTGAAATCACTAACCTTGATTACTTCTATTAATTTATATAGTTGTTTGGTAATTTGTTCAAGTATATCTTCATCACCGCGAACCACTATGGTGATTCGAGAAATAATCGGATCCTGGGTGTGGCCGACGGCAAGACTTTCGATATTGTATCCCCGCCTGGCGAAAAGGGACGCCACTCGTGCCAGAACCCGTGGTTTATTTTCTACCAGAACCGATATAATATGTTGCATGGCATATCTCCTTATCAAAATTATTCCAAAATCATCTCATCTAATGATTTTCCCGGAGGGACAAAAGGATACACGTTGGTTTCTTTGCTAATGTGACAATCAACAAGGACAGGATGATCTTTAACTTCCAAGGCTCTTTGAATGGCTCTATCGAGTTCCTCTTTGTTTCGAACAGAGATACCCTCAACGCCAAATGCCTGAGCAAGGTTGGCAAGATCGGGATTGATGATATGGGTAAATGAATAGCGACAATTGAAAAAGCATTCCTGCCATTGTCTTACCATGCCTAAGTAACTGTTATTTAAAACGAATATTTTAAGAGGGAGGCAATTGTTAACTGCTGTAACTAATTCTTGAATTTTCATCATGATGCTTCCATCGCCACTAAAAAGAACTACAGTCTGGTCGGGATTGCCGATTTGAGCCCCAATTGCTGCCGGTAGGCCAAAACCCATAGTTCCAAGGCCCCCTGAACTAGCCCAGCGGCGAGGGCGATGACAGAGAAAATATTTTGCTGCCCACATTTGATGTTGACCAACGTCGGTAACTAAAATGGCATCTCCTCCGGTTGCCTGATAAACTAATTCGATTATAGTCTGCGCTACCAGTTCAGTACCGGCGGTTGGCTTTGGAATATATTCCATTTTCCATTTTTCAATTTCAGCCAACCAACTATCATTTTTTTTAACTTCGGTTCTTTTGTTGAGTTCGTTGAGAACGTTACGTGCGTCACCAACGATAGGAATATTGATCTTGACATTTTTACCTATTTCAGCGGGATCAATGTCAATATGAACGATCTTGGCTTGACGAGCGAAAGTAGTTGTATTTCCGGTAACTCGATCGTCAAAACGGGTACCCACAGCAATTAAGAGGTCACAATTCATAACCGCCTTGTTGGCATGGTATGATCCGTGCATGCCTAACCATCCTAATGAGAGTCGATGATCTTCGGGGATGGCTCCTTTTGCCATAAGAGTATAAGTGACGGGGGTATCGGTTTTTTCTGCCAATTCAAGAAGAATTTCAGATGCTCCGGAGGCAATAATACCACCTCCAACATAAAATAGCGGTTTTTTTGCTTCTTTTATAGCTTGAGCAGTCATGTTGATCTGGTTAATATGGCCACGATAGGTAGGTTTGTAACCAGGGATTTCGAGTTTTTCTGGATAGATGAAATCTATTTCAGCTATCTGAATATCTTTTGGGATATCAACCAAGACTGGACCAGGACGACCAGTAGTAGCAATTAAAAAAGCTTCTCTGATAATCAGGGGAAGGTCCTGAATGTTTTTAATTAAAAAATTATGCTTGGTAATCGGCATAGTTATACCGGTTGTATCCGCTTCCTGGAAAGCATCCCTACCAATTAAAGGAGTGGTTACCTGACCAGTGATGGCTACGATAGGAATTGAATCCATATAGGCATTCGCTAAGCCTGTTACAAGGTTGGTTGCTCCTGGCCCTGAGGTTGCCATACATACTCCAACCTTACCAGTGGTTCGAGCATAACCATCAGCAGCGTGAGCTGCACCTTGTTCATGACGTACTAAAATATGTTTAATTTCAGGAACCTCATATAAAGCATCGTATATATCTATAACTGAACCACCTGGATAACCAAATACGGTGGTAACTCCCTCCTGTTTCAGGAGTTCGATTAGAATTTGAGCACCCTTCATTTTCAATGCGTTCACCTCACAATCACTTCATAGCCGCCCCTTGACTTGTGGGCCGGGCTCTTTCGATATAACGGCCGAGGAGGCCATGAGTATATTTAGGTGGTGGAGGAACAAATTGATCTTGTCGTTTTTGTTTCTCTCCGTCACTGATTAATAAATCTAATTTTCGGGATGGGATATCAATGAGGATTTCATCGCCATCCTTGACAAGCGCAATTGGGCCTCGCTCATAAGCTTCGGGAGCGATATGACCGATACAAGGACCCCGAGTTCCACCGGAAAAACGACCATCGGTAACTAAAGCGACATCATGGCTAAGCCCCATCCCAACAATAGCTGAAGTAGGAGCTAACATCTCTCTCATTCCAGGACCACCTTTGGGTCCCTCGTAGCGAATTACAATTACACTTCCCTTGGAAATTTTCCCCTTAGTAATATATTCCATTGCAGCCTCTTCGCTATCGAAGCAGATAGCCTTACCCCGAAAAACTTTCATGTCTGGACTGACACCAGATTGTTTAACAACTGCTCCTTCGGGAGCCAAAGAACCTTTCAGTACAGCAATGCCACCTTCTTGGGAATGAGGATTCTCTCGAGATCGAATAACTTCGTAATTAATATATTGAACAGAAGATTGGATTTCTCTAACCGAAAAACCACTAACGGTTGGATTATCTTCGATTAAATCTCCAAGAACTTTTTCGACGGCAGGAATTCCACCAGCGAAATGAAGATCTTCCATGAAAAACTCTCCAGCAGGGCGAAGGAGAACCAGATGGGGAACCTTCAAGGAAAGCTGGTTAAAGGTATCAAGATTGATTTCACTCAAACCTAACTCATTGGCTAAAGCTAATAGATGAAGCACTGTGTTGGTAGAGCCTCCTAAAGCTAAATCCATGATAATAGCGTTTTTGATAGATACAGCATTGAGTATTACCCGGGAGGTCAAATTTTCCTTTATCAGTTGAACAATTTGCTTCCCACTTTCATAACTGATGCGTCGCTTTTCAGCTAAAACCGCTAATGCCGTTCCACAACCGGGCAGACTCATTCCCATGGTTTCGGTCAAGCAAGCCATGGTGTTAGCGGTATAAAGCCCCTGACAGGATCCCCCACCAGGGCAAGCTTCAATTTCTAAGGCTTTTAATTCATTTTCATTGATTAGACCGGCATGGTATTTACCTACTGCCTCAAAGGTATCTCTAACGAAGGAAAGTTTTTTTCCCTGGTACCTGCCGGAAAGCATAGGTCCAGCAGTCACTACTAATGCCGGAAGGTTTAAACGGGCTGCTGCCATAAGCATTCCTGGTGTAATTTTATCGCAGTTGGTGAGTAATACCAAACCATCGAGAGCATGTCCTTTGGCGACTGCTTCAATACTATCAGCAATTACATCGCGGCTTGGTAAGGAATATCGCATACCTTCATGACCCATCGAAATGCCATCACAAATTCCTGGAACTCCAAAAATAAAGGGAGTTCCGCCTCCAGCTTCAATTCCTCTCTCGATAAAACGTTCTAATTCACGCATATGGATATGTCCAGGAACGAGATCAGAGTAGGAGCTGGCTATTCCAACAAAGGGTCTCTCCATTGCTGAGGGTGAGATCCCAGTAGAAAAAAACAAGGAACGATGTGGGCAACGATCGGGCCCGTTTTTAACTAATTCACTTTTCATAAAATTCCTCCTTCATCATAAGTAGTGGCAGTTAATCAGAACTTGGAAAATGAGGGAAAATTGGGATAATAAAAAACCCCTCGTCCTTCCAGGGACGAGGGGTTTTACGAACTTCCCCGCGGTACCACCCATTTTGCCGGTATATCGGCCTACTCATTTCAGATACGGGTATTAAACCTATACCATCCTCTATAACGGGAGTTCCCGACCCGGCTTAATAGATTTTCGTTCAGCCTGCAACTCCAGGGTGAGTTTCGGTATTTCGGATAGGTGCTTACTTTCAGCAAGTGGTAAGCTCTCTGTGACCCCTTCAATACCTACTGAGCCCCTTCACAGTTTTTGCCTGCTTAGAGAGAATTGCAACCCTAAGTCATTCTGTAAAAGCAGTAGAAATATATCATACTCGAGATGAAAATGCAAGGAAATTATCGATAATTAAAAAAAGATTAATTTTCCCCCTCGATTAGGATGGAAATAGGTACATTACAAAAATAATAACTCTATGCCTTGCAGTCTAGAACAAAGAGAATTATAATTATCATGTAATTGATAATGATTATCATTATAAATTGGTGGAGAAATGCCTAGTAAAGAGTGGCAAAAAGCTTTAGGGAAACAAAATAAAAAACTTACCTCATCAAGATTGGCCATAATTGAGGTATTTGAAGAAAATCGAAAACATCTTTCCGCTGAAGAAGTTCATGATTTTTTGAAAAAAAATAATCAAAAAGTTGGGATTGCCACAATTTATCGTAATCTTGATTTATTAACCCGAATTGGGATTTTGCATCGGGTTAATTTTGGTGATGGGAAAGACCACTTTGAAATGACCCGTAGACCGATTCATCATCATCATCTGGTTTGCAACAAATGCGGGAAAGTTGTTGATTACAGCGAAATAATAGGAGAAGGAGAGTTTGTTTCTTACTTAGAGAAAGAACTAAACAAACGATATGGATTTAAAATTGAATCTCACCAAATTTATTTTTATGGACTATGTGATGAATGTCGATGATATTTAGGGTTAAGGGGGATGATTTATTTGGTCCTAAAAAGATGTATAACTACTAAATCAACCGATTCGAATGCTACCTTAATTGATATGCTTCCTGGACAAACTGGAATAATTACCGAGATTGATCAGGGTCATGGATTGGCGAGAAAGCTTTGGGCGATGGGTATCATACCTGGTAAAAAAGTGGTCAAAGTGAGTCAGATTATAGGTGGTGGGCCAATTGTAATCCGCATCGATGCTCAAGAACTTGCATTAGGGCGTGGTGTAGCAAATAGGATTAAAGTTAAAATAGAGAAATGAAGAAAGTCGTTTTGGTTGGTAATCCGAATGTAGGGAAGAGCGTTTTTTTCACTCGGTTAAGTGGAATATATGCTATTTCTTCCAACTATCCTGGGACAACAGTTGAGATTTCTCGAAGTCAAATAAGTCGTGAAGGGGTAAAGTTTGAGCTGATTGATGCACCCGGGACTTATGCTTTAGAAGCCGATGCTGAAGCCGAGAGAATTGCTGGGAAGCTAATAGACGAAGCTGATATAGTTATCAATGTAATTGATGCTGGTAACCTCGAGCGGAACCTTTATCTCACTTTTGAACTTTTAGAAAAGAAAAAACCAATGGTGATTGCTCTTAATATGTGGGATGAGGTTCAAAAAAGAGGGATTAAAATTGACCTACAAGCCCTGGCTAAGATTTTAGGTGTACCGGTTATTCCAGTGGTAGCGACCACTGGAGAAGGTATGAAAAAAGTCATTCAAGCTCTTGACCAAGCCAAGGTGCCAATTTTTGTTCCAAGCTCTCACCAGGAAAGATGGCGTGAAATTGGTCAGGTTATTCAGGCAGTGCAATCTTTTTCATACCAAAAACCAACTTGGACCGATCGCCTCAAAGAAGCAACACTTTCACCCTTTAGTGGGTTTCTTATTGGTTTGGGAGTTTTATGTGGAGTTTTTTGGGTAGTCAGGCAGATTGGTGAAGGACTTATTAATTATATTCTTGACCCTTTCTTTTATCGGTTATATTATCCTCTTCTGGTGAATCTTGATAGGTATTTGTCCTTTTCTCCTTTTTTAAGGACTATTTTAATTGGTCATTTGGTCGACGGAAAAATCGATTTTGAACAATCGCTTGGATTGCTTTCAACCGGAATTTATATTGAATTGGGAGTTGTTCTCCCCTATATTGTTGCCTTTTATTTTATTCTTGGGTTATTGGAAGATACTGGCTATCTTCCTCGATTGGCAGTTTTATTAGATGGATTTTTCCACCACGTTGGTTTGCACGGTTACGCCATAGTTCCTACCTTATTAGGCTTGGGTTGTAATGTACCAGGGATAATGTCTACCAGAGTATTAGAAAGCAAAACTGAACGATTTATCGTATCGATATTAATTTCGATTGCTATTCCTTGCGCTTCTCAACAAGCACTTATTTTTGGAGTATTAGGAAAGTATGGCATTATACCAGTTGTGTTAGTTTATTTTATCCTTTTTCTGGTATGGATTATTTTGGGAATTATAATGAAATATACAGTAAAAGGTTATCGACCAGCTCTAATTCTGGAAATTCCTCCTTATCGTCTTCCCTATTGGAAAACTCTGCTTCCGAAACTTTGGTTACGGGTGAAAGGATTCTTAAAGGAAGCACTCCCCATTGTTTCTTTAGGAATTATCATGGTTAATCTTTTATTTATGACCAATCTTTTCCCTTACATTGCTCAAGTTATTGGTCCTTTTTTCCAGAAGTATTTGGGTCTTCCCAGTGAAGTTTCCTTAGTGTTAGTACTTGGTTTTCTTCGAAAAGATATAGCAATGGGTTTACTTGCACCCCTCCAGCTCACGGTTAAGCAGTTGATTATCTCATCAGTAATGTTGGCAATGTTTTTTCCTTGCGTGGCAACTTTTATGATGATTTTAAAAGAGCTCGGAGCCAAAAAACTTATACAAGGTACAATAATTATGCTTTTTACCTCTACTATTACTGGATTAATCTTGAATTTGGTTTTATAATTTGACAGCTATAAAAAGTATAAGATTTAATTTTTTCCACTTTATAGAATCTTTAAGAGAAGTTAGCAAATTTTAAAAAAGAATTGGTTATTTGATGTGAATGAAGAGTTCATTCTTGTTTTACAGCAGTTTTCCCATCCAGTATTTGATGTTATTTTCCGGTTTTTTTCTTTTTTAGGATCGGAATTATTTTATTTATTTTTTCTTTCCTTTGTCTATTTATGTTTGGACAAGAAAACAGCTATTCGACTTGGTATAGTAATCTTTTTTTCGATGTATATTAATTTTACTTTAAAAGAGTTATTTAATCTTCCTCGTCCTCAGCATCCAAATATCCGAGTGTTAGAAATAACTGAGGGGAAATCTTTTCCCAGCGGTCATGCTCAATCAGTTACTACTGTCACCTTTTTTTTGGCTTGGTCATTTCCAAAGAAAATTTATTTTCTTTTAGCAGTTATTATTAGCTCTTTGGTTTCAATTTCAAGAATATATTTAGGAGTTCACTATCCACGTGATGTTATCGTTGGGGCTGCTTTAGGTTTTGTTATTGCTCTTTTTTTCTGGTATCTGTTTTATCAAGTTGAACGTTTAAAAATAAAGTTTATACCAATAAGAGAGTTTTTCTTATCATTGCTTTTGGGGGGATTGTTGTTCTATTTTTCTTCCGATCCTTTGTCGGCTCGTGTTTCGGGATCTCTAATTGGTATATTTTGTGGTGTTATTCTTGAGAAATCCCTAATTAACTTTGTTCTACCCTCGAGCTTTAAAAATCGTTTGGTACATTATGGATTAGGTATGATTACGGTAATTGCTCTTTACCTTGGAATGAAAGCGATTTTTCCTATTTCACCTTTAGGATATTTTTTACGATATTTTATTCTCAATTTTTGGATTGTATTCATTATACCTTTGATATTTTATAAAACTTT
Source organism: Candidatus Atribacteria bacterium (assembly GCA_018056205.1). GTDB lineage: Bacteria > Atribacterota > Atribacteria > Atribacterales > Atribacteraceae > Atribacter. The sequence goes on from JAGPGC010000002.1 coordinate 14,493, forward strand.
AAAATATAAGAGAGAATAAATCCTTATATAAATAAGCTAAACTTTCAGAGTATTTATATTTATGTGGTGATAGAAAGTGGTAGGAAGGTCTATTCGGAGCCAAAGGAGGTAATAAGAAAAAATGAATTCTGTTGAAAAACTTGAAAACCAACTTGATAATTTTAATTTCTCGGAAAGGAAAAAGGCTTTTTTGGAGCTCAAAGCGCTGGTTGACCAGAAAAATATTTTTTTACCCAGCCCTTCCCCCAAGGTAAACCTCCACTTTCATACCTTTTTTTCCTTTAATGCTTACGGTTATTCCCCTCTTCACATTATATGGAGAGCTCGAAAAGAAGGTTTAGCCATGGCTGGTAGTGTTGATTTTGATGTTTTAGATGCTATGGAAGAGTTCCTTTGGGGTGGATTTGAAATAAACTTGCCAGTATCTAGTGGCATTGAAACTCGGATTTATCTTCCAGAATTTCACGATCGGGAGCTTAGTTCTCCTAAAGAACCTGGTGTTGCTTATTTTATGGGAAACGGTTTTACCCGACTTCCAGAATCAGGAACGAAGGCCGAAAAAACTCTGAGTTATTTGAAAGAAATAGCCCAGAAAAGGAATAGAAACATTTTAAAAAAGGTTAATTTATATTTACAATTCGTTACTATCGATTTGGAAAAAGAAGTTCTTCCTCTAACACCTTCGGGAAATCCAACTGAACGCCATTTAGTTATGGCTTATGTTTTAAAAGCCGATCAGGTGTTTTCCGAGCGAAAGGAACTAATAAAATTTTGGTCGGAAAAATTAGAAGTCCTTCCTGAGAAAGTAGAAGATTTATTAAACTGTAAACCTGATTTCTATGATTTCATTCGTTCTAAATTGATGAAATATGGGGGTGTAGGGTACGTCAAACCCGATGTTGGAGATTTCCCTCCAATTGAACAAGTAACTGATATGATTTTGGATTTAGGAGCGATTCCCTCTTTTTCCTGGCTTGATGGTACTCGGAGCGGAGAAAAGGATCCAAAAGAATTACTGGATTTCTGTGAAGCCAAAGGCATTGAAACTTTGTTTATCGTTCCCGATCGAAATTGGGATCTCCCCGATCAAGAAGAAAGCCAGCTGAAACTTGCCAAGCTCTATGAAATTGTTGAAGAAGCCAAAAGTAGGGAATTTCCTATTTTTGTGGGAACAGAATTGAATAAATTTGGACAAAAATTTGTTGATGAATTTGACTCTCCAGCTCTTGCTCCATTAACCCCTTATTTTTTAAGAAGTGCTTGGATACTTTGGGGTCATATGGTTATGGAGAAATCTTCACAACGTGGATATACTAGTGAGTGGGCAAAAAAGTCTTTTCGAGACCGAAAAACAAAAAACCAATTCTACTATCAACTTGGTCAAACAATTCCTGCGGATAGAGCACAATTAGAAAAAGTAAGTTCCCTTTCAACTGAGGATCTCAAAAGACGATGGGCATGATATTAGTTGTAACTCCTAATCCATGTATTGATAAAACGCTTTTTGTTGAAAACATTCATCCGCAACCCAAAATCAAGGTGGAAAAAGTTAAGGAAATTGCCGGTGGGAAGGGATCTAATGTAAGTCGAGTGTTACATACACTTGGAGTGAAAACCGGACATTTTGTTGTATTAGGAGGATATAACGGTCATCAAGTAAAAAGCTTAATGGAATCAGATGGAGTATTTACTTATCCTGCCTGGGTATCTCAACCAACCCGAGTTGTTACGACGGTTGTCGATCGCAATTGGCAACAAGTAGCATATTTTGAACCGGGACCGGTTATTTCCTCTCAAGAAATGGATCAAATTTTATTAACCTTTGAAAAAGTTATTCCATCAGCAGAGTTAATTGTATTTTGTGGAAGTGTTTCCGACCCTAGTGCTCATTCAATTTACTGTCGGATGATTCAGACAGCAAAAGAGAAAAGTATAAAAACCATTATTGACAGCCGTGGCATACCGTTGATTGAGGCTTTAAAAGCCAAACCCTGGATGGTGAAAATGAACTGTGAAGAAGCCGAAGAAACCTGGGGGAAGAAAATTAATAGGAAAGAAGATTATTACAATTTCTATGAATTTCTTAAAAAAAGTGGAATTGAATATCTTATTCTCACTTTTGGAGAAAAAGGGGCTTGGTTTCGAGGAGAAGGAATAACTTGGTTTGGTTATTCCCCAAAAGTAATTTCGATTAATCCGGTAGGTTCGGGAGATTCTTTTTTGGCCGCATTTATATTTGGACTTGTCCATGGCAAAGAATGGAATGAATGTTTAAGACTAGGCCTTGCCGCCGGCGCTGCTAATGCCCAGACCTGGGATGCTGCAATGGTAACCTGGGATGATATCCAACTTCTTTTACCTGAGGTAAGGGTTGAAACCGGAGACAGTTTTTTTTCTCTCTTTTAAAGAAAATTAGAAGAAATATAAAAAGAAATTAAATAAGGTATACCTTGATGTATAGATGATAATAATTTATAAGTATCTAAAATTATTAGACTAAAATGGAACTTTTTGAAGATAGGCATAATATTTAAAAATAATTGAGATTCTGATAGTAATTGGCAATAAATAGCAGCGTATGATATAAGAAGAGTTTAAAAGATTTAGAATAGGTAAATTTTTGAAAAATATAAAAGATCTTTCCCCTCCTTGCATTTATGGGGGGCCGACACCAAAATCGGCCCCCCATAAATGTTTATAGGCCTAGTCAAAGTAGGGTTAGAATTTTTTGGTTGAAGTCAATCAAATGAAAAGAATGGAAATATTTATCCATAGCTTTTTCTATAGATGAAGTAACAATATTTGCCGCTTGATAGCCATTGTATTTTAAATTTTGGTATAGACAAAATCGAGCCTTTACCACTTCTGGTGAAGACCATATATAGCGGCAGCCAGTTTTGGTCAACCAAGTTCTCCTTTCAGGAGTTAATGAAAAGAAATCAACCCCCTTTTCTTCTTCTAAAAGCCATTTTTCCCAACGTCTACTTTGATAAACCGCCTGTTCTAAGCTATTTATTAAATTGGATTTTATGGCAATACTCCCATTTTTATCAAGGTGATTTTCGATGTTTTCACACCTAAGAAGTGCATTGTATTCTTCTTCGGTAAATTCAGGACCGACGTTGGCTCCCCCCATGCCTGATTGAGGATAGTCAGCAGGATTTTCAACATAATCGGTATAATGTCCTTTAATAAATGATCCATAGGTTTCAGCTATTTGAACCAATTGATGAGCTACTTGAGGATCGAAGGTTGTGGTATGAAGATCAGTTCCTACTTTTCCTACAACAAAAATTGGCCATACCTCTGATAAGCCTCGACTTTGAAGTCGACTCTTTAAGCCTTTGAGAAAATTTTCAAAAACCATTAGATCGGCAAGACCCCCATGGACTTCTTCAGTACCTACTTCATAAGATATTGGTGGAAATTGATGGTTTCGACGAAAGATCTCGGCATGTTCGATTAATTCCACTGTTCTTGTGATTACTATATCTATTGGTAAAATTGAACCAGGGGGAAGGGTTTTATCCACGGTGGGATCAACATGGATTAAATCGTAACCAGCTTCAATGGCAGCTTCGAAAGATTTTTTTATCCAATCCATGCATTTTCTTAACGGCCAATTTTCCTGGCTTTGTATATCTTTCAACCAAGGACCACCATGATCAACAGCAATAATAATTGGCCCATTATAATCAATAGTTTCTGCTTCAAGCTTTACCATTTTTACAAATTCAAACTGATTCATTCCGGTATATCCACCATCTAAATCAACCTGATTAAGAGTGGCGGCGAACTTTATTGGAGCATTTGCCCTTTGAGCTGCTCTGAGGGCAGCTTTAATGACTGTCTCCGAATTAGGACAGGCAGCAAAAAGTGTCCGGGGGATGTTCTCTAATCGACTTAATTCCCACATCTTCCTCATCAGTAAATCACAGGTTGGTATTCCGAGCTTTTTTGCTTGATTACGAATCGGGCTATTGTCAATATATTTACGATCTAACATAAAATATCCTCCTTTTTAGATTAACAATTGAATTCTGGCAAAATCATAAATTTATTCAAAGCAATTAATCCCGATGCATAGTTTATCATTCAATTTAAACGTGGTGTGAATATCTTTAGATCTTCATAAAAACCTTAACCGAATTATATCTTTCCTCAATTTTCAAAGAAAAAATTTATAAAATGAATAGCAACTTTTTGAAATAATGTTAGATTACTAATATTTTTCGATTATACTACTGTTGCCTACCTAAAATTGATTACTATTTTCCATTAGGTGATAAAATTATAAAAGAAAGATGGGGGATCTCTTTTAGGTTAACATGATACCACCTGAATGGATTCGAGTTCGTTACCCAAGTAGTAATACCAATCAAAAGACAATTCAATTCCTTGATGATTTGAAATTACACACTGTCTGTCAAGGAGCCAGATGGGGTATGAAATGAACTATGTGGGACTATACTGAAAAAGTTAAAGATCACTTTCTTCATCCTCGAAATGTGGGAGAAATTGCAAATCCCGATGCTGTGGGTATTGTTGGGAATATTATTTGTGGTGATGCTTTAAAGCTTACCCTTAGGGTGGATAGGAAAACCAATCGAATAATTGATGCTAAATTTCAAACCTTTGGTTGTGCTTCAGCAATTGCTAGCTCATCGGTTTTAACCGAATTATTAAAAGGAAAGACTATTGAAGAAGCTCAAAAGATAAGTAATCAAGATATTGCGGATTATTTGGGTGGACTTCCAGAAGAGAAAATGCACTGTTCGGTGATGGGGCGGGAAGCCTTGGAAGAAGCAATAAAAAATTATAAAGGAGAAACTCAACCTCTCGAACCTCAAGGGAAAATTGTCTGTAAATGTTTTAATGTTTCAGAAGAAAAAATCCGTAAGGTTGCTAAAGAAAACCATCTTACTACAGTCGAAGAAATTACAAATTTTACCAAAGCCGGTGGTGCTTGTAATTCCTGTATTGGGGAGATTGAAGCCATTCTTAAGGATGTTTGGTCAATTAAGGAACCAAAAAAAGTTGAAACAAGGTCTCCAAAGAAACTCACCAATTTACAAAAAATTGCTCTAATCCAAGACATTCTGGAAAGAGAAATCCGACCAAGATTGCAAGCCGATGGCGGGGATATCGAGTTAATCGATATTGAGGGAAATATAGTTGTAGTAGGTTTTCGGGCTATGTGTGTTTCTTGCCCTATGGGTGGAGTAACTCTTAAAAGTATCGAGGACAAACTTAAGGAGGTTGTTGGCGAAGAAATAATGGTGGTTGAAAGATGAACATTCTTTATTTCGATAATAATGCTACAACTCAAGTTGCCCAAGAAGTATTAGATAGCATGCTTCCATATTTTCGAGAATATTATGGGAATCCATCAAGTATGCATACCTTCGGAGGGCAGCTTTATCATAAGATAGAAGAAGCTCGGGAACAGGTTGCAGCGTTAATTGGAGCAGAGCCAGATGAAATCATCTTCACTAGTTGTGGAACCGAAAGTAATAATACCGCACTAATGAGTGCTATCGAAACCAATCCAACAAAAAGGCACATTATTACAACTAAAGTTGAGCACCCAGCTGTTCTAAACTTTTGTAAACATTTAGGTCGTAAGGGATATCATGTGACCTATTTGCCAGTTGACAGTAAAGGAAGGTTGGATTTAGAGTCGCTGGTACAAGCTATCGATGATAATATTGCAGTGGTTTCCATTATGTATGCCAACAACGAAACCGGAGTTATTTTCCCCATTGAGAAAATTGGTCAAATTCTTCGAGAAAGAAAAGTGATTTTTCATACTGATGCCGTTCAAGTTGTAGGTAAAATACCTGTAAATGTAAAAGAGCTTCCCGTTGATATGCTTACGCTTTCTGGGCACAAAATCCACGCCCCGAAGGGAATTGGAGCTTTATATATACGGAAAGGTACACGATTTTACCCCTATATAATTGGTGGCCATCAGGAAGGTGGGCGTCGGGCGGGGACGGAAAACGTTGCTTTCATTATTGGTTTGGGGAAAGCATGTGAGTTAGCAGCAAAGAACTTGAAAAAAGAAGTTGTTTATCTAAATCGACTAAGAGATAAATTAGAAAGTGGTTTATTAAATAATTGCCCAGATACCAGTATCAATGGTGATCGAGAAAACCGACTTCCGAATACTTCAAATATGAGCTTTGAATACATCGAGGGCGAAGCTATCCTACTTCGGTTGAATGAATATGGCATTTGTGCTTCCTCGGGTTCAGCTTGTACTTCAGGGTCGCTGGAGCCCAGTCATGTATTACGGGCTATGGGTATTCGTAACACTGCTATTCATGGCTCAGTGAGGTTTTCCTTGAGTAGATATAATCAGGAGAATGAAATTGATCAGTTGATCGAAGTCATGCCAGCAATAATCAAAGAATTGCGCCTTATTTCTCCCTTTGGTAGGGAAAGAATAGTGGAAAATAGTTGTTCACCTCAAAAATAAAAAAGGGCGAATGGGATATCGCCCTTTTTTATTTCCAGAACAAACCGCAATGACAACGGCCATTTTTTTCAACATCTCCCTGGCGAGTAAAAATACAAGGACACACATTGTCTTGAATATTATCAATACGACAGGGACAATAAAAATCCCCGAATCGTTGGTGTTTTTTAAGCAGCCCCTCGACTAAAGCTTCTTTCATTTCATTGAAATGATAACCCCGAAATCGAGCAAAGTTATCCATTCTTTGTCTTATCTCATCTTCCAAAGTGATATCTTTAGGGCGCTCTAAAACTAATTGATCTGATTTGAAAACCATCACCAACACTGCTCCACAAACCGGACAGATAATCCTTTTTCCAGCCTCTTTGGTTTCTTTAAGAATAAAGTTGACTTGGCAGACTGGGCAAAGGATTTTTTCCTGAGCACTCATTTTTCCAAAGCCTCCTTGATGCGAAGTTCGTCATATCCAACAATGACTTCGTCATCAATCACAATGACTGGAAATGCTCTTCGTCCAGAAATTTTCTGAACTTCATCTATGGTTTTTTCTTTCTCTTCCTCTCTGAGGAGATCAACATCCACCGATTCATAAGGAATTTGATGGTTAGTAAAATATTTCTTTGCCATGGTACAAAAAGGACAAGTGCTCAATGCATATAACATTACTTTTTTCATTTCTTTTAATACCTCCTCTTCATGTTTATTCATAATTTTAGTCGAATGATAGACAATTGATCGCTATACGAGATAATTTTCTAATCTTTCTTAAGATACCGATTGAGTAATAAAAAATGTGATAAATAAATAGGTATTAAAAAGGAAATTAAATAAACATTTTAAAGTATCAATTTCACGCTGAGCATCCTATTCATTTTTCATTTCTAAAGATAATAAAAGAAAAGATTAAAAAGCTACTTTTTTGGGAAGTCTTATGATTCTATCTGAAGATTTATAATAAGTGTGATTTTTAGCTACACCCTTCCATTAGTAAAATTAGGAGCTTCGTCCTATTATATCTTAAACTCATCTTTTATAAATTTATTCATAAAAATTTTAAAAATTTTACTCAATAAAGAGTTTATATATTATTTAAATTAGAGTAAAATGTTTTTAGAAAAATTACCAACGATATTGCTTAAAACCAATTTCTATCAGAATTCCTGAAGTAGCAATTTTTGAATGGATATTAATTAATGATAGGGAAAAGGGGAGGGGAATATTAATGAGATTTAAAGATTTATTTATTAAGTTTCTAATATTAGGTTTATTGTTGTTCATTCTATTTTCTCAAACTTATCCATGCGATAGGGATTTGTTTAACTCTTCAGCTTTTGCCCAGGGAATAAACATTCTTTTTCTACACCATAGTACCGGTCAAGTTATTTGGGAAGGCGGTGTTCCCGATTTAATTGATCAATATAACAACCTAAACGATACTTCACATTTTATCGATTCCCTAGAATTTCCCAAAGATTATCCTTATGGATGGAGTAACTATCCCTATGATTATTGGAATATCTGGGTTGAACATGCTGGAGAAGAGCCATATATGGATGAACCGACTCTGGAAATACTCACTCGAGATTACCAAATGATCATATGGAAACATTGTTTTCCAGTGAGTGATATTGAAGAGGACAGCGGGGAAGCTGATGTGAGTTCCGATGTTAAATCTATTGAAAACTATCAACTCCAATACTTGGCTCTTAAAGAGAAAATGAATGAATTTCCCGAAACACTTTTTATTATTTGGACAGGAGCAGCGCAAGTAAGAGGTGCTACCACAAAAGGGAATGCACAAAGAGCACAAAAATTTTTTAATTGGGTTAAAGAGGAATGGGATCAGCCTGGAGATAATATTTTTATATGGGATTTTTTTCAGTTAGAAACTGAAGGTGGAATTTACTTAAAAGATCAATATGCTGCCTCTAACGACGATTCTCACCCTAATTATCAGTTTGCTGAAAGAGTTGCACCCTTGTTTGTTCAAAGGATTATTGCTGTTCTTGAGGGAAGAGGCGATGAAGAAAGTTTGACCGGTGAATAAGCTCGGTTCTAAAAACCCTTTTAAATTATTGGAAAATAACGGAGTTAAAAATTTTTTATTCATATCTTAAAGCTGTAATAGGATCAAGCTTGCTGGCTCGACGGGCAGGTACTATGCCAAAGAACAAGCCAACAGCCAGCGAGACTCCAAAAGATATGATAATAGAACCCAAACTGGTTTTAGTAACCCATTGGGTATATTTTCCAATTAACTGTGCACTAACTGCTCCAAAAATGATTCCAAGGATTCCTCCCACACAACTAAGTACTGAGGATTCGACTATGAACTGAAAAAGAATATCACTCTGACGAGCTCCGATTGCCTTTCGAAGGCCAATTTCTCGAGTCCTTTCTGTGACCGAAACCAACATGATATTCATAATTCCAATTCCTCCAACGAGTAGGGATATGCCAGTTATGGCGCCTAGAAAAAGAGTCATTGTACCTGTGACCTGATTTATAGTGTCAAGAATGTCTTGTTGATTCATTATTGAAAATCTATCAATATTGCCTAATTTTCGAAGGAAAAATCGTTCCAATGATTGAGAAATGGTATTCATTTCTTCAGCAGAATTGGCTTGAATTGTGATGCTTTGAATATATCTTGAGCCAGTTAATCTTTTTTGGTGGGTTGTAAGAGGAACAAAGACTTGGTTTCCTAAATCTTGAGGACCCATGGTTTTCTTTTCCATAACACCAATCACTTCAAAGCTTACTCGTCCAATCCTTATTTTATTACCAACAGCTTTATTGATATCACCAAAAAGGTCTATTGCTACGGTATCACCAATTACTGCGTAATTATTTGAATTAAGGTAATCATACTCACTAAAAAAACGCCCCAAAGAGGGATAGAAGTTCCTAACCTCAGGGTAATTGGCAGTAGTCCCAACAATTGATACAGATGTACTGTTTCTTCCATAAATAACCGTCCTTCGTTGAGAAGATTCGGCAATAATAGATTGAATGCCGGGTATTGAAGCAGCTTGAAGATCTTGAAAGTGTTCAATTTTCAATATATTCGACATTCCTCTCATCATAATTGGAGCACCTGGTCGCTGCCGCATAGATCCCCCGACAACAGTTAAGAGATTAGAACCCAAACTTCCAATTTGATCTACTATAGAAGCTCGAACTCCAGTACCAAGTGAAATCATAGAGACAACGGCAGCTACTCCAATAATGATACCAAGCATGGTAAGAAAGGAACGTAATTTATTGGATATTAGACTTGAGATTGAAGTTCTCAGACTTTCATAAATATTCATAGGGTTATCTTCCTCCGCCGCCAAAAGTTCCTCCCATAACTGGAGGAGTATTATGGTGTGTTGTAATTGAAGGAAGAACAACAAGCTCACCCGTTTCAATACCCTCAATAATTTCTACTTGGTCGCCGTTACGTATTCCAACCTTAACCTCTCTTTCTATTGGTTCGCCTTCTTGATTAGCGATAAGTACAAAGCTTTTTCCTTTTTTTTCTATGAGGGCATCGAGAGGAATAATTGTGGCATTCTCTTTATATTCAGTAGTTATTTCAGCTTCAGCAGTCATTTCAGGCCGTATTATTCGATCTGGATTAGGAATAAGAATGGTAGCATCATAGGTCACTACATTTTCAGTAATTTTTCCCAGATAAGAGATAGAATCAACCTTTCCATTGAAAGGTTTATCGGGAAGAGCGTCAAGAACTACCCGGGCTTTCATTCCTTCTTGTATACGAGGAACATCGATTTCATTGATGGGAACCACCACTTTCATGGTACTCATATCGTCAATGGTTGCGGTGATATTAGTAGTAGTTGCACTCCCAGTTTGAATAATATCTCCAACCTTGACATTTACATCAATAACCGTTCCAGAAATTGGGGATTTTATTAGGGAGGCTTCTAGCTGATTTTTTATTGATTCTAAACTGGCTTTAACTTCAGAGATTTGGGCGCGTCGAATTTCCACATCTTCTTTTTTTGGCTGTTTTTTTAGGTCATCCAATTGAGCCTTGGATACATAAACGGCTTGTTCTTTAAGGATAACTTGATCTTCACTTTGTTCCAATTGTTCTTTTGATAACCCTCCGGAAGCGAATAATTCTCGATGTCGCTCAAGAGTCCGTTGGGCATTTTCCAAAGCTATCAAAGCCTCCTGGTAATTGGCTTCGGCTTGTTTTAGGTCAACTTCGCTTGGTTGTTGAAGGAGTTTATCCAATTCTGCTTGAGCAGATATGAGCTGAGATTCAATCTTTTGACGACTGATTTCAAGTTCGCGAGTATCCAGCTGAAAGAGGGGTTGATTTATGGTAACTAGATCACCAGATTTGACAAAAATTTGAACTACTTTTTCCCCAATTTCTGACTTAACCTCAGCACGAGTAAGTGATTCAGCCGTTCCGACTACTGAAATCGAATTGCTGATCGAACCTTTTTCTACGGGGATAGTTTTATAAATAAGGTCATTTTCTTTTTGGCTGGCAGTAAGTTTATTATTAAACGAAATTAACCATATTGCAATTATGGCTACACTTAAAATGATTAAGGGAATAATTATTTTTTTTACTTTTTTTGACAAAGGATTTTTCCTCCCCAATCGATATCTAAAGAATGTTGAGTTTCTTTATGTAATTAGGCTTTTTATTTTTTAAGTATATTGAATGAATCGGCTTTCTTCAAATTTATTATTTTTTGTCATTCATACCTATATAAAATCAAAAAAAGTTCGGAATTAATGGGGAATCACGATTTTTGATTTCTAATATTTTTTCTTCACAAAAGATATTACTCTTTTATGAAGTTGAATAGGTTAAATCTTATCAAATTTTATATATTTTTACCTCTTTTTTATAAATTTGTTCTATTTTGTAAATACTATACCGTGATGAGTGAAAAATGTTGTTATTCTGTGCCTGAGTTGCCTATGGTATAAGAATGAATAATTCAAATATTCAAAGGATGCTTTAAACAATCTATTCAGGGCTGAGGGCATAAAGGTCTCAACTGACGACACACTGTCACCCTGGGGCTTCATATTCCGAAGCCTTGAGGGTCTCAACTTTTTTATTTTTTAAAATATATAAAAAATGGGATTCTCACGTCGTAAACTTGGGCGTTTTCCCCAAGTTGATTTTTTAGGCTTTATCTTTCATCCCACGCCGTAGGCTGCTCTGCTCCTTAGAATGACGGAGAGGGTCAATGGGATTGCCGCGTTGATGAGCTCTTCCCAATGATGGAAGAGTAGTAGTATGAGGTTTATCAATTGTTACTGGTTATTTATCATTAGTTACCGAATTAATAGTAAATATATCGACTAAGGAAGTAATTTGCAATCATTAAAAAGAATAACTATTTAATCAGGAATATCCTTCCAGGGTTTTAAAGGAGGTTAATTTGATAGGATCAAGACAATGTGATATATTTAAATGAACGATACCATTAACGTTCATGGTGATTTTTATGAAGAAAAGTAACCATCCAACCATTCGGGAAATTGCCCAATTAGTTGGTGTTTCGGCAAATACAGTTTCGAGAGCCTTGAATAATAAACCGGATGTGAGTTCTGAAACCAGAAAAAACATTATTAAAACCGCTCAGTTTCTAAATTATTCTCCCAATGCAATTGCAAGAGCTTTGGTGCAAAGAACAACTCGAACCATTGGGATGGTAATGAGCGACATATCCGATCCTTTTTTTGGAGAAATGGTAAAAGATGCTGAAGTGTTTTTTCGAGCACATGGATACAATCTAATTCTCTGTAATACTCAGGAAAATTCCAACCAAGAAAAAGGTTCAATCGAAGCTTTAATCAATAAAAGGGTTGATGGAATACTATTAACCCCGGTGGGGAAGAACGGAGAAAACATCCAGGAAATTTTTAAAAACCGAGTCCCTATAGTTTTATTGGGTAGATATTTCGATAAACCATCGGTACCGAGTGTTACTTCAAACGATGAAAAAGGAGGGTACCTGGCTACTCGACACCTCATAGAATTAGGGCACCAAAGAATCCTTTTTGTTAACGTTTCTCATCATATTTCAAGTGCTCGAGATCGTTTTCGTGGTTACCAAAAAGCTCTTAAAGAATTTAGCTTAGAATACGATCAATCTTTGCAAATTCAAACCAGCTTTGATTTAGAAGATACTTATCAGAAAACAAAAAAGTTTTTTGACCAGCAAAGGAAAGTAACAGCTGTTGTTGTATTCTGTGATATTTTAGCTATAAGCGTTATGAAAGCGATTATCGATGTAGGATTTAAAATTCCCCAGGATATTTCAATAATAGGGTTCGACAATATTAAAATTGGATCTCTGCTTCCCAGCCCCTTAACAACTATTGATCCAAATAAGAAAAAGATGGTCGAAAAGGCTTCGGAAATCCTTTTAAATGCCATTAAGTTAGATAACGTTGAAAGAGGTAATATATCTATCGAACCAACTTTAGTTATTAGGTCTTCTACACAATCACCAATTTTATAAAATTCATGATAATGGTTTTTTAAGAACATAATAATAAAGGAGGTTAGGAAAATTGAATGTTATGACCGTTTGTGGTGAGAAAAAAATTGAAGATTTGGGCGTTGTCCTTCCTCATGAACACCTATTTATCGATATTAGCAATCAGTTTACCGAACCCGTAACTCCATTTGGAAAAAAATTGGCTTACCAAAAAATTAATATGAGTAATCTCGGGTATCTTCGTCGGGATCCATATGTGGTAAAAGATAATTTAGTTCTCTCTGATTATAATATCGCTCGTGATGAAATAATGACTTTTAAAGAATGTGGGGGGCAAAGTATTATTGATGTTACTCCAATAGGAATTGGTCGCAACCCAAGTCAGTTACAACAGCTCATGATAGAAACCGGGGTAAACATTATTGCTGGTTGTGGGTTTTATACCTATGATACTCATACTGCTGATATTGAAGAAAAATCAGTTAATGATATAACCGAAATAATCAGGAATGACTTGTTAATTGGAATGGATCAAACTGGAGTTCGTTCTGGCGTAATTGGTGAAATTGGGACAAGTCAACAAATTCATCAAAACGAAAAAAAGGTTCTTCAAGCAGCAGGTAGAGCTCAGTCACAAACTGGAGTTCCGCTTTTTGTTCATATCTATCCTTGGTCAGAAAACGGTATAGAAGTCTTAAATATTTTAGAAAGTGAAGGAGCCAATCTTTCCCAAGTGGTCATCTGTCATTCGGATGTGGAAATTAACCCAAATTATATGATATCAGTAATGAAACGGGGTGCGTTTATCGAATTTGATAATTTTGGAAAAGAGTTTTGGATTCCTATTGAAAAAAGGGGTTTTGCTGGGGGAAATTTTGCTACTGATCGAGACCGAGTCCAGGTAATCCGTAAGCTCGTCGACCTTGGATATCAGGATCGACTTCTGATGACCAATGATATCTGTTTAAAAATTATGCTCCATGCTTATGGGGGATGGGGTTATGATCATATTATTTCCAATATCGTTCCAATGCTTATTGATGCTGGAGTTGAAGAAAAGACTATTTGGGGCATAATAAAAGAGAACCCTCAACAACTTTTTTTGGGGATAAAAAACAAGGAGGTTAATCATAAACATGGCCGATCTGAGAATAAGTGATCAAGACTTTCAGCGCCGGGTAAATAGCTTACAAGAAGAAATGAGAAAAGAAAATGTTGATTTATGGGTGGGTTATTCAAGCGAAAGTGAAGCCTCGATAACTTTGTATTTAGCTGGATTTCAGCCTTTTTTTGATTTTGCTGGTGTTATGGTACCCAGGGAAGGCGAAGCAGTATTAATTACTGGTGGACCTGAATCATATGAGATGGCAAGGGAATTTTCTCGGATTAAGAAAATTCTTATTCATGGTTTGTTTGTTGAAACTTCAGCACCGGAATGGGTTCCTGACACAGAAATTTTAGATTTTTCTAACCTAATTCCCCAAGTTATGGGAAGTATTCGACCAAAAAAAATTGCTATAAGCCAATGGAATACTTTCCCCTATATCATTTTTAAAGATTTGATAAAAAATGTTCCCAATGCTGAAATCGTGTCTGGTGATAAAATGCTTCTTCAAGTTCGACAAATTAAGTCAGAAGAAGAAATTACGGTCATTGCTGAAGCTTACCGTATCACCGAGGAGTCAGTGAAACGTGCTTTAGAAGTTGCTCAAATAGGAGTCAGTGAAAGATTTTTAGAAAATGAAGGTCGTAAGGTTATGCTTGATTTGGGAGCAGAAGGAACCTCTTATCCAATTTGGGTTTGCTCAGGAAAAAATACTTCTCGTAGTTTGTGCAAATCCACCAATAAACCGATTCAGGCCAACGAATTAGTCCAAATTACCTTTGGTGCTCGTTATCAAGGATATTGTGGGAATATGTGCCGGGTTTTTTCAATGGGAGAACCCAATCCAAAAGTTAAAAAAATGATGTCAGTTGCCCTTCAATCAATGAATGATGCCCTTGATATGATACGACCAGGTGTTCTTTCAACCGATGTTTTTAAAAAATATTATAATCATCTTGCTCAATATGGTTGGGAAAAGTTTACTCTATATGGTCCAGCTCATGGGACAGGTGTTTCAGAAGTAGAAGGTCTTTGGTTGTCGGAAAATAATCCTTTTGTCATCCAACCTAATATGGTGTTTAATATTGATATATGGCTCACTGATGGTGAAGTGGGTATGCGGTATGAAGATGGAATTGTGGTTACTAAAAACGGGATTCGAGAGTTAAATCCTTACCGTCGTGAGATTATTATACTATAAATGAGATATTAAAAAGGAGGGTTTTTGCTTGGACAAGGTTAAATTTGCAGTGATTGGTCTGGGTTGGTTTGGGCAAAAACATTGTGAAGTTTTGTCAAGTCTAAGTCATGTTGAGCTTTATGCTCTGTGTACCCGAACCGAATCGAGGTTAAGAGAATTGGGAGAGCGCTTTCAGG